>JANYCL010000043.1 GCA_025360355.1 Sphingobacteriaceae bacterium | reverse complement strand
GTGCACCAACCGAATAGGTAGTTGTTGATTTTGGCGGCGCTACTAAAGTTGCAGTTAGATTTGCACATTGTCCGGCGCAAATAATTGTAGACGGTCCGGTGCCTGCCTGCGAATTAATACTTGGTATGATACATTGAGCCGAACCAAGTTTTGGCAATAGTAGGAATAGTATAAAAACAGAAATACTATTTTTTAAAAAATTGATCATGAGTTCTAATTTTAAATATTTATTCAGAAAAATCTATTTTATTCTGGTATTAAGATCATCAAAAAGATGCGGGTTTTTTGTGTCTACAGAATTAATTTTCTGTAATTCACTTTTGTTTAACTGCGAATCGATCTTGTCGACTGGTTTTGGGGATGAAAAAAAAGAAGTTTCCTTATCAGAAAGTTTAAGGTAGTCGAGAGAGCCCTTGGAATTCTTAGTTAAAAAATCGGAACACTTTTCTCTGATAATATAAGCTACGTCAGCACTTTTAGTTTGATTTGAAGTAAAAAGCTTTACAGAAGCTGTCTGAAATTTTAAAAGTTCTTTAACGGTGGTCTTGCTTGCCGGGTCACTTGAGTTTATAGAATATTTTTGAACGCTGCGGACAGCAATATCGTTCTTGTTAATAAAACTTTTAAGCAGATCTGAGTTTTGCCCATTTGTGTTTAAAAAAACAGCTAAAAAGGAGCATAGGGCAAGGCTTTTAATAAAGGTCATTTTCATGGTAGAAATCTAGAATGCAAAAATTAACATTTTTTTGTGAATAATAAAATTTTTTAGCTGGTTTAGACAAATTCCATTTAAGAAAATGAATATTAATTACTTGTTAATCAATATATTGAGAAATAGATGCAAAAAATCTTAACATATTATTTTGCTTTTTTGTGTTCCGACATTGACTTAATACAAGGGGCTTCATTGATTGTCCTAAAACAATCCAATCAGTTAAAGATTCTGAAAATTATTTAACAAAAATGAACTCAAATTAAACCCTCGGATTATTGTATTACATTTGCTTTTTATGAGCAACATTATTTCTCTTTTACCCGAACATGTAGCCAATCAAATTGCAGCCGGCGAAGTTGTTCAACGTCCTGCCTCAGTGGTAAAAGAATTGCTCGAAAATGCTATCGATGCAGGCGCAACCCAAATAAAATTAATAGTAAAAGACGCCGGTAAAACACAAATTCAGGTTATTGATAATGGTTCAGGCATGAGTCCGTTTGATGCCCGTATGTGTTTTGAACGTCACGCTACTTCAAAAATAAAATCAGCCGATGATCTGTTTACGCTTCATACAAAAGGTTTCCGTGGCGAGGCTTTAGCAAGTATTGCAGCAGTAGCACAAGTTGAATTAAGAACAAAACAAAATTCAGATACAGTTGGACAATTAATAGAGATCGAAGGCGGAAAATTTGTTCAGCAAAGTGAATGTCAGTGTGCTGATGGTACTTCTTTTAGTATAAAAAATCTTTTTTATAATATCCCAGCACGACGTAATTTTTTAAAAGAAGATAAAACGGAATTACAACATATCATTGACGAATTTGAACGTGTTGCCTTACCGCATTATAATATTCATTTTATAATGTATAGTAATAATAACGAGATCTATAATTTACCGCCATCAGGATTGATCAAAAGAATTATGAGTTTGTTCAGTAGTACCATGAATCAAAAATTAGTTCCGATCGAGCAAACTACTGACGTTGTAAAAATTACTGGATACGTAGGGAAACCGGAAACAACTAAGAAAAAAAGAGGTGATCAATACTTTTTTGTCAATAACCGTTTTATTAAAAGTCCGTATTTAAATCACGCAGTTTATGAAGCGTATCGCGAACTAATAGCGCATGATTCACATCCCGCCTGGTATTTATTTTTAGAAGTGGACACAAAAAATATTGATATAAATATTCATCCAACAAAAACAGAAATAAAATTCATCGACGATAAAACAATTTATGCTTTGCTTCACAGTTCTGTTAAGCGCGCGTTAGGAAAAGCAAATGTTGGTCCTAGTTTGGATTTTGATTCTGAAATGAGTTTTAATATTGATGCCAACACAAGTAATCGAATTATAGAACCACCGAAAATTCAATATAACACCGACTATAATCCCTTCAAAAGTCAAAATTATAAACCTGTTGAAACAGAATTAGAAAAGTCAAATAAAAAAAATTGGGAAACACTTTACGATGGATTTAAAAACAATCCTGAAGAATTAATGGATGTTCCTTTAGAAAATCAAATTGAAGGACAAGGCGAATTAAGAAATGAAACCATTACCTATAAAGTATTTCAAATTTCCGGAAAATATATTGTCACTGCTTTTAATAATGATATTGTTTTAGTTGATCAGCAGCGTGCACACGAAAGGATCTTGTATGAACATTTCTTAAGTTCAAAAGAGCAAAAACCAATTTCAACGCAACGAGTTTTATTTCCTGTTCACATCGAATTAAGCACAAATGATTTTGTGTTAATGCAAAATTTAGGTGCTGAATTTAAATTATTAGGTTTTGAAATTGAACCTTTCGGTAAAAATAATATTGTGGTAAATGGTACACCCGCAGAGCTTGGTGAATTTAACGCGCAGCAAATGATAGAAGGAGTTTTGGAAAATTACAAATTGAATTTGCTCGATAAAAAAATGGACATCCATGATAATTTATGTCGCGCTTTAGCAAAAAATACTTGCATAAAATACGGTAAAGATCTTGTGGAAGCAGAAATGCAAATGATAATTTCTCATTTATTGAATTGCAGCGATCCATTGTATTCTCCCAATGGAAAACCGGTTATGATGGAAGTGAGTCAGGAAGAAACAGAAAAGTTTTTTAAGCGTTAAAAAAAATGAGTTACCAGGAATTCAGACCCCGCAGTTTTCAAACACTTCCGCTTGTTATCAAAAATCTATTGATAATAAACATACTTATGTACGCTGCAAAAGTTGTTTTCGCACAAAGCTTAGGAATTGATCTTGATAAATATTTGGGCTTGCATTACATAACGGCATCCGACTTTAAACCTTACCAGTTCATCACCTATTTATTCATGCATGCCGATTTTACGCATTTGTTTTTTAATATGTTCGCTGTTTGGATGTTTGGCTCTGTTCTTGAAAACACTTGGGGCGCTAAACGATTTATTATTTATTATTTAATTACAGGTTTCGGAGCTGCACTAATACAATACGTTGTTTTTTATTTTCAAATTCAGGAGGTAAATACACAAATTGCTAACTTAATGCAAACTCCCGGTTTTTCTGCTGAAGATAACTTATCACTCATTCATCAGAAAAGTGAATTTTTAAATAACCTTACCGTTATCGGTGCTTCAGGTTCATTATTCGGATTATTACTTGCATTCGGAATGATGTTCCCCAATACGTTATTGTATGTTTATTTTTTGGTACCGGTAAAAGCAAAATGGTTTGTGATGGCTTATGGCGCTATCGAATTAATTTCCGGACTAAGAGCCAACCCAATGGATAATGTTGCACATTTCGCGCATTTGGGCGGCATGCTTTTTGGTTTTATTGTGATCATGATCTGGAAAAAAAATCGTAACTTTTATATGTAAAGAATGTCTGCCTTAGATAACATAAAAGCCACTTTTCAGCAGCAAAGCAAACTCACCATACTTATTATTTTAAATGTTTCAGTTTATTTAACGCTGAACATCGCAACTAATATTATCCGTGTTCCTCTTACAGAATATTTTGCAATGCCACTAAGCACAAACGTTTTTATTTACAAATTCTGGACCATTTTCACCTATATGTTTACGCATGTTGATCTGATGCATGTGTTGTTTAATTTGTTGCTGTTGTATTTTTCCGGACGATTATTTTATTCGATCTTAGGAGAGAAACGTTTGGTTTATGTTTATGTAATGAGCGGCGTTTTGGGTGGTGCTTTGCTTTTATTTTTAGGAATTATTTTTCCTGAAACATTTGCCGGCGGTTATTTACTAGGCGCATCTGCCGCTGTTTTAGGAATAATAATGGTAATGGCTGTTTACACTCCCAATTATCCCGTCTTTGTTTTCTTCATTGAAATGCCTTTCAAATATTTCGCACTTCTTGTTTTTGTTACCAGTACAGTTATTGATTTTGCTTCAAATACAGGCGGAAAAATAGCACACATTGGCGGCGCACTTTTTGGCTTGTTATACGGTTACCAATTAAAAAAAGGAAACGATATTTTTGAATTTTCTTTCCTCTCAAGATCAAAGTCAAAAATGAAAATTGTCCATAAAAATACATCTTCCGCAGGGCAAAGGGCTGATAATGTGGACGAAAGCTATCTTAATAAATTGCTAGATAAAATTTCAAAAAGCGGTTACGATAGTTTAACGTCAAAAGAAAAAGACGATTTATTCAAGCTTTCGCAAAAAAAATAAGTTTTGGGTTTAAAAAGGTTTTTCTAACTTGTGTGCTTGTATTTATGCGCTTTAGAGTTGCTTGCATAGTTTTTGTTTTTGTTACATCATTTCTTCAATCTTTTGCCCAACCAAAAGGTAAAACACCTGAGGTTGAAGAAGGCGATGAGCATGTTAAACATGGTAATTATATCATGGCGCTTCCTATTTACCGAGATATTTTTAAAGTAGATCCCAAGAATAAAAAAGTTGAATACAAATTAGCTTTGTGTTATCTCAACACAAATTTCAATCGCACAGAAGCTGTTAAACTTTTAGAAGATGTTACAAAGGATCCAAAGATCGAAGAAGAAGCATGGTATAATCTCGGACACGCATATCATTTAGCAGGTAAAATGGATGACGCTATTTCAGCATTCGAAAAATATAAAAAAATAGTTCCCAAAAAAGCACCGGAGACCGATCGCCAAATTGGAATGTGTAAAAACGCAAAACAATTTATGTCGATGCCCGTTAACGTTACATTTGTTAATCTAGGAAAAGATCTGAATTCTGAAGATCCCGATTATTATCCGTTCGTGAATGCAGAAGAAACTTTCATGGCATTTACATCGAGGAGAAAAGAAAACATCGGCGGAAAACATGTTGAGGTAGATGGTTATCACCCAAGCGATATTTATTACAGCAAACTTGAAAAAGGGAAATGGGGAAAAGCAATTAATCCAGGTAACGTAATGAATAGTGCATTAGACGAACAAGTTGTTTGGATGAAGCCTGATGGATTGGAAATGATGGTTTATCTTGATCATATTGATAAGTTCGGTGATCTGTACCTCTCAACAAAAAAACCAGGCGGCGAATTTATCAAACCAAAATTATTGCCCGAACAAGTAAATGCAAAAGTAGAAACTTCAGGGTGCTATGGACCGGATGGAAACATTATTGTTTTTGCACGACGGGAAAGCGTTGATGCTAAAAGCGATATTTATACTATACGTAAATTACCTACAGGTATTTGGGGACAACCATTCAAGTTGCCGGCGCAGATCAATACGCAATACAACGAAGATTTCCCTTTTTTAGGGAATGATGGTGTTACACTTTATTTTTCTTCTGAAGGTCATAACAGTATGGGTGGCTACGATCTATTTAAAAGTGTTTTGAATCCTGAAGATAATACCTGGAGCGAAGCAGAAAATTTAGGTTACCCGATAAATTCTTTTGGCGACGACAGAAGTATAAGTTTAACACAAGATATGCGCGCGGGATATATTAGTGCATTCCGTCCGGGAGGATTTGGTGATCTTGATATTTACAGAATACGTTTTAACGAGAACGAACAAATTGTAAGAATTATTACAGGAAGAATTTGTCTTGGCGACACAGCTAACAGGCCGGCAAACACAATTGCTACTATTATTGCGAGAAACAAATCGAATAACGAAGAATATACTTTTGTACCGCACCCTAAAACAGGAAAATATGTTTTAGCATTGGGCGCTGGTGTGTATAGAGTTTCGGTTCGTGTTGATGGATATTCTGTATTTGAAGAAGATCTTACTTTATCCGATATTGGAAAAGTGGAAATGGAAAAAAATAAAAATTACGTTTTACAGAAACAGTAATTATTGAGTTGAAGAGAAAGATCAAAATAATTTTAGTACTTTTTTTTCTGAACATTTCTTTTTGTTCAGTAGCCGATGTAACACCGCCTTATTCTTATCAGATAGCACTATTAAAATATAACGGTGGCGGCGACTGGTACGCCAATCTCGAAACATCTTTACCAAATCTTATAAAATTTTGTAACGCTAATTTAAAAACTAATATTAATCCTGAACAAGCCGTTGTAGATGCGGGCAGCATGGAAATTTTTAATTACCCGCTGGTGCATGTAACAGGACATGGCAATGTTGTTTTCTCAGTTCAGGAAGCGGAAAATTTGCGGAAGTATTTATTAGGCGGAGGTTTTTTACACATTAGCGATAATTATGGAATGGATAAATTTATTCGCACACAAATGAAAAAAGTTTTTCCTGAATTAGATTTTGTTGAATTACCTTTCACGCATCCGATCTATCATCAGAAATATGATTTTGATAAAGGCTTACCGAAAATTCATGAACACGATAATAAACCGCCACAAGGTTTTGGTTTAATTTATAACGGACGGTTAGTTTGCTTTTATGACGTAGAATGTGACTTAGGTGATGGATGGGAGAGTTTTGAAGTTCATAAGGATAGTCCTGAAGCACATGAAAAAGCATTAAAAATGGGAGCGAATATTTTATCCTATGCTTTCATGCTTAAAAATTAATCCGTTCATAATTGTATTTGTCCGTTTGCCAAATAGATCAAATTAAATTAAGCAATAAAGTAACTTTATATCACGTTATACCGTCTTAACACAATATGAGAATAATAATTTTATTTTTACTTTCCTGTTTTCAATTCTCATCGTTCGCGCAATCTTATATTTTATCGGGAAAGATCACAGATTCAAAAGGCAGCGCACTCCCTTTTGCTTCAGTATTTGTGAAAGGCACAACCATTGGCACGAATAGCAATGCCGATGGATTATATACGATCCGTTTAAAACCCGGAGAACACGAAATTATTTTTCAATACGTTGGTTATAAAAAAGAAGATAAGATCGTTAACATTAACTCTGATGAATCTTTGAATGTAACATTGCAATCAGATAATTATCAGTTAAAGGAAGTTCAGATATCGGCGGGAGAAGATCCTGCTTATGCTGTCATTCGTCAGGCTATTAAAAAACGGAAATTTTATTTGAATCAGGTTAACTCTTATACTTGTCGTGCTTACATAAAAGGTTTACAGCGTTTAAATCAGATCCCAAAAAATTTAGGTAAGCTTTTAAAAATTACAACAGGAACAAATCCACTTGATTCAAGTTTGCTAGGTGTAATTTATTTATCGGAGAGTGAAAGTAAATATCATTTCCGTAAACCGAACGATGAAAAAGAGATCATGTTCTCGAGTAAAGTAAGCGGTGATAACAAAGCTTTTAGTTTTAATCAGCTAAGCGACATGAAATTTAATTTTTATGAAAATTTAGTTACTATCGATGGTTTAAGTGACCGACCGTTTATTTCTCCCATAAATGAAAATGCTTTTTTATCCTACCGTTATAAATTGTTGGGTACAACTTTTGAAGACGGTAAAATGATCAATAAGATCGAAGTAATTCCAAAACGCAAGAATGACCCTTGTTTTCATGGAATAATTTATATTATGGAAAATACCTGGCGCATTCATAGTGTGGATATGTATTTGACCAAAGATGCAAAAATTGATTTTGTTGATACACTGGAGATCCGTCAGCTGCATTCTCCACTGAAAAACGATTCTATATGGATGCCTGTTTCTTTTAATTTCGGATTTAAATTTAAGTTTTTAGGATTTAAAGGAAATGGATATTACAATGCAGTTGTTTCCGATTATGAAATGAATCCAATTTTCCCCAAACGATTCTTTAAAAATGAAATTTTAAAAGTTGAGGATGAAGCCAATAAAAAAGATACAGCTTATTGGAAAGACAATCGCCCGATCCCTTTAACAAAAGAAGAAATAAACGATTACCGGAAAAAAGATAGCATATCAAAAGTAACAGGAACTAAACAATACAAAGATTCGGTAGACAAGAAATTTAATAAGTTTAAGTTCCAGTCGCTGATAATGGGTTACAATTACCATAATACATTTAAGAAAATAAATTTCAGTACAACAGGTTTATTAACCAGCGGTATTCAATATAATACTGTTGAAGGAGCAAATGCAAGCATGAATTTTAATTTTTCGAAAGAATATGAAAATTTCAAGAATCATACAATATCAGCAAGTTACAGATACGGATTTTCAAATTATTTAAGCGGTGGAAAAATAGGCTGGAGTTATTTACAAAATCCAAAACGTTTTCAGCAGTTCGCAGTTTATGCACAATCCATC
>JANYCL010000038.1 GCA_025360355.1 Sphingobacteriaceae bacterium | reverse complement strand
CCGTTATTATTACACGCTTTTATTTGCAAGGTGTAATTACCAACCGGTAAGCTGGAATAAATTAGATTGTCTTCATTGGTTTCAGTCCAGTTCTCGTTTAGTCCTGCCAATTTGTACTTGTATCTCAGTTTAGTGCCATCAGATAAACAAACCGCTTTGTAATTTATAACTAACGGATCAAAATTAAATGGCAAACTTATTTTTGTTGAAAGATCTTCAATTATGAAATTTTCGTTTTTACTCGAGTAGGAGAGTTTTAAAAAATGAGCTAAGGGAATTTGTTTGTTCAAAAAGTCAGATTTCGTATCAATACTCAAACTGGTTTTGTTTTGAGTAGTTGTATATAAAAAACCAAGCGTATCATTATAAGCACTATTGGTGAAATTAATAAAGTCTTTGATGATAACAGGATCACTAAGCGTATCAGATCTTGTATCCGTAATATTAAATATCAGAAGATATCCCGCATCAGGGAATGAAAATAGTTTATTATTACGAAAATAATAAGAGGGTAATTGAGGGGCGTAAAGCGGATTAACAATGAATGGTTTATTGATCACTTTATTAGAATTTTTGTCGACTATACTTCTTACATAACATTGTGAGATCTGGAGGGAAATAAAATCATTTTCGTATTTTTCATACCAAAGAAATGCCCAGCCGAAATTTGCAGGAGGTGTATTTTTAGCTTCCATTAATTCAACTGCACCGTTTTTGATCCGATAGCCTGTAATTTTTTTACTTGTTCCGAATTTGGCGCAAAAGAAATAAAGACAATCATCCTTTTCTCCAATAATAGAAATGCTTGCAGATGAAATATCAATTTTTGAATTCTTCAATGGTTTTAAATCTCCATTTGAAATATCAAAAATACCAGCGGAAGTAAAAATATAATTTATCTCCACATGATCAGCTTCGTTATATACTGAGTGAATGGTATCAGTTAAGCCATCCTCTTTGCCATAATACCAAAACTGTTCACCGTCAGTTTTAAATAGGTAGCCGTTGTTAGCAGTTGTACCCCAAACAAAACCGTTTTTATCAGGGTACATGACCCTTATCTCATAGTCATCTAAAATTTTATCGTTGTGAAATCTGTTTACTTTTGTTATGGATTTCGGAAGCTCCAATTTTGTTTTTTGAAATTTATTGTCTTTTATTGGATAAATTTCACCATGCGTAATTAAAAATATTCCTTTTTTTGCTGCAATTATTTTTGTTGTGTTTACTTCGTCATTTGACGCTTTAATGAAAATGGTATCGGCAAGTTTTTGATCTTTGTAAAGAAAGTAACTGTAATTAAGATAATCTCTTCGCACACTAGTAATAATTGTTCTTCCATCTTTAGATACGAATGAAATAACTCCGGTTAGATCAAGTTTGTTTACTGGCACTGGACTTATACAAAATAATCCTTTCCATGTTGCCATCCAGATCTGTCCTTCTGAATCTATTAATTCATCATTGATGTATTCTCGTCCTTCAAGATCAATTGTAGTGAATTTAGTTCCATCATAGATCTCGTTACCCGTAATTATGTTTCCTTTAGTGTCAATTGCGATGCGGGTGGTAAAATTAGAATCATCATAAATATCTTCATATTCCAGTTTTCCCGTTTCATAGGTTGGGACCTTATCCTTGACAACGGAACGCTTTGAGTTTTCTATATATTGAACTTTAATGCCCGTTATTTTGATCAAGCCTTGATAATAGCCCATCCATAAGTTTCCGTTTTTATCTTCAGCAATTTGTCCGGCATTATTTCCTCTATATCCATAATCTAAAGTGAGTGTTTTTTCCTTTTTTTCATCCAGTTTCGTCAGTAAATACTGATTATAGAAATAAATTTCTTTTTTAGAAGAAATGAAAATTGCAGTTTGCTTATTGTAATCTATTTTATTTTTAAACGGAATAATTTTTCCTTTCTCAAAATAACTAAGATCAACTTTTGCTTTACCGTCTTTGTCTTTATAATGAAGCAGAACCCAGAGTTTATTTAAATTATCAGTAATAAAATAAATTCGGTATTTTGGCTTGCCTGCGGTATTAATAACTGTTTTTTCGACTTTGCCCTTTTCTTTTAAACTATAAATTGTATCAGTTTTCAGATCTTCCTTGGTTCTGAATTTATAAACAACAATATTACCGTCTTGATCAATTGTAGTGATACTCCGTTTAGTAGCTGCCCTGTCTTCATAATAGGTAAATAAAATTGATGAATCAATCGGTGTAAATGTGAATCCAAAATAATTATGAGAAACAATGCCTTGCTGACAAGCGTAATAAATACGACCGTTGATCTCCCGTACTTCAGTCATGGGGGCAAGATCTTTTTGATCCAGGAAATTTTTGAAACTTATTCCGTCGTATGCTGAAATCCCTCTGCCATTATAAATCCACAAGATCCCGTTTTTATCTTGATGTAAAGTGTAGCCTTCATTGCTGGTTAATCCATTATCCGTATTAAATTTTCTAATATGATAATGCTGTGCTTCAACGCAAAATGAAATTAGAATTAATAATAGAAATAAATATTTCTTCATAGAAAGCATAACCAAATATAATAGAAAAAGTCACACCTACAAATAAAAAAACCGCCTGTCATCCTGAGCTTTTGCCGAAGGATTGAGGCGGTTCCAATATAATATCTTCAAATTCTCCGAACTCCGAACTATCAACTCCCAACTACTATAGATCCACTTTCACTTTTGGCATTCCTCCTTTTAAATAAACGCCTTCTTTTAATTTGTTTACGATCTTCGAGAAACTTTCTATAGTGTATTTCACATCTTCCGCATTATGCGTAGCAGTAGGTATAACACGGATAATGATCATTCCCTTTGGAATTACAGGATAAGTTACAATAGAACAAAAAATTCCAAAGTTCTCACGAAGATCTTGTACCATACTCGTTGCTTCAGGTACCGAGCCGCTTAAATAAACCGGGGTTACACACGAATTAGTATCGCCAATATTAAATCCTGCATCGCGTAATCCTTTTTGTAAAATGTTTGTGATCTCCCACAGTTTTGTTTTGTATTCCGGATGATTACGCATTAACTCCAAGCGCTTTAAAGCTCCTATAACTAATGGCATTGGTAAAGCCTTTGCATAAATTTGCGAACGCATGTTGTAACGTAAATAAGTTATAACGTCTTTTTTAGAACTAATGAATCCGCCAATTAAAGCAAATGATTTTGCAAAAGTTCCGAAATAAACATCAATGCCGTCCTGACAACCTTGTTCAACTCCCGTTCCTCCGCCATTCTTACCTAACGTACCGATACCATGGGCATCATCAACGAACAAACGAAATTTAAATTTTTTCTTAAGTTCAACGAGTTCTTTTAGTTTGCCTTGATCGCCGCGCATTCCAAAAACACCTTCGGTAATTAATAAAATAGCACCACCGGTTTCCTCAGCTAATTTTGTAGCGCGCTCTAATTGTTTTTCGCAATCAGCAATATCATTGTGTTTAAAAACATAACGCTTGCCCATGTGTAAACGAACACCATCTAAAATACAAGCGTGAGATTCCGCATCGTAAACAATAACATCATGACGGTCAACTAAAGCATCAATGGCGCTAACCATGGCTTGATAACCAAAATTACAAAGTATAGTGTCTTCCTTTTCTACAAAGGCCGATAATTCTTTTTCTAATTGTTCGTGTTTATCAGAGTTTCCGCTCATCATACGGGCACCCATAGGAAAAGCTAATCCGTATTCTTTAGCCGCATCCGAATCCGTTTTTCTTACTTCGGGATGATTCGCTAATCCTAAATAATTATTTAAACTCCAGTTTAA
>JANYCL010000019.1 GCA_025360355.1 Sphingobacteriaceae bacterium | reverse complement strand
CAAAGCTTTTCCATCTACAAATTCCGATTTGATCGCTTCTAAATACCAAGCACAAAAATCATCCCACACTAATTTATACGTTGCCATTAAAGCATCGCTCATTCTGTATTTACTGTAATGTTCGTTGATGACCTCAATTTGCTCCGATAATTTATTTCCGAACCAAGTAATTGCGGTTTTTTGGGCTGCGGTTTGTTTTACATCAGCTATTTCAAAACCATTTATCAATTTAAATGCGTTCCAAACTTTATTCCAGAAATTTCTTCCTTGTTCGCAATGCGCTTCTTCAAACATCAGATCATTTCCTGCAGGAGAACATAATAACATTCCAACACGAACACCATCTGCACCAAATTTTTCAATTAATTCTAAAGGATCAGGACTATTTCCTAAACTCTTACTCATTTTCCTTCCTTGCTTATCGCGAACGATCCCGGTTAAATAAACATTTGAAAAAGGTTTTTGCCCGGTATATTGATAACCTGCGATCATCATTCTCGCTACCCAGAAAAATAAAATTTCGGGAGCTGTTACCAAATCGTTAGTAGGATAATAATATTTAAGGTCAGCATTTGCTTTGTCCCAACCATTTTTAATTGCATTCGGATCGAAAACTGTTATCGGCCATAACCACGATGAGAACCAAGTATCCAAAACATCTTCATCTTGTTTAACATCATTTGTCTTTAATAATTGAATGGCTTCTTCTTTAGTTTTGCAAACAACAGTATTTCCTTTTCCATCATACCACGCAGGAATTCTTTGTCCCCACCAAAGCTGACGACTGATACACCAATCGTGTACATTTTCCATCCAATGCTTGTAGGTGTTGATGAATTTTTCCGGAATTAATTTTACTTCTCCGTTCAAAACATTTTCTAAAGCAGGTTTACTTACTTTATCCATTTTCAAAAACCATTGCATGGATAATTTTGGCTCGATAACAGAATCTGTTCTCTCGCTATAACCAACTTTATTTTTTATCTCTTCAATTTTTTCGACTAAACCTTGTTCAGTTAGATCTTTAATAATTTGTTTACGGCAAGCGAAACGATCCATACCAACGTAAGCGCCTGCTGCTTCAGAAATTTTTCCATCGGGTGTTAATGCATCAATTACAGGAAGCTTGTGTTTAATTCCTAAATTGTAATCATTAATGTCGTGTGCAGGTGTAACTTTTAATGCGCCTGTTCCAAATTCTAGATCAATATAATCATCATAAATAACAGGAACACTTCTGTTTACGATCGGAACAATTATATTTTTACCTTTTAAATGTTTGTAGCGTTCATCATTGGGATGAACACAAACAGCTGTATCACCCATTATTGTTTCAGGACGAGTTGTAGCAACAGTAATAAAATCATTTGTCCCTTCGATCTTATACTTTACAAAAACGAGTTTACTATTTGTTTCTTTATGTATTACTTCTTCATCGCTAACAGCTGTTAATCCTGTTGGATCCCAATTCACCATTCTTACACCACGGTAAATTTCTCCTTTATTATACAGATCAATAAAAACATCAATAACCGCTTCGCTCAGATCTGCTTCCATTGTGAAGCGTGTTCTATCCCAATCGCAGCTTGCTCCTAATTTTTTTAATTGTTCTAAAATTATTCCGCCATATTTTTCTTTCCAGTCCCAGGCATGTTTTAAAAACTCATCGCGACTCAGATCTGTTTTTTTAATTCCTTTATCTGCTAACAATTTTACAACCTTTGCCTCAGTGGCAATGCTTGCATGATCAGTGCCCGGTACCCAACACGCATTATAACCTAACATTCGCGCACGGCGGATCAATACATCTTGTATTGTATTATTAAGCATGTGTCCCATATGCAAAACACCGGTAACATTTGGCGGAGGGATAACAATGGTGTATGGTTTTTTAGATTTATCGACTTGAGAGCTGAAGAATTTTTTATCGAGCCAATATTTATACCATTTATCTTCCGCTTCCTTAGGACTATATGTTTTTGGGACTTCCATTCCGATATTAAAATTTTTGTTAAATTTCGCAAAAAAACTC
>JANYCL010000011.1 GCA_025360355.1 Sphingobacteriaceae bacterium | reverse complement strand
AAATATTGAGTAAGTCCGTTTTTTAGAGGGTTCGACACTTAAAAACTAGTTTTTTATGATTTTATGGTCAAAAAACAGGGGGTCTGTTACAAAAAAGTTAATAATTTACTTGTAGACCCCCCTAAAAACTGATACATTTGCTGAAAATTATCGAAAATTATGACAAACCGCCGTATTTTAGCCATGCAAGACGTTGTAAAACGTACACCAGTAGAGATCGACAAATCGAAAGAGCAAGTTTCTAAATATTATGGTTCCGACGTTTTTGGTCTCGATGCGATGCGCGAGTTCCTTTCTGAGGAAGCTTTTGAGAGCATTCAGCAATCTATGAATCAAGGAACTATTGTCGACCGTAAGATGGCCGATCAAGTAGCGGCTTGTATGAAAGCATGGGCTCAAAGTAAAGGCGTAACACATTTTACGCATTGGTTTCAACCATTGTCAGGTGCTACTGCAGAAAAGCATGATGGTTTTTTTGAACCAATTGAAGGCGGCCGTGCTATTGAACGTTTCAGCGGTAACGCATTAGTACAACAAGAACCGGATGCGTCTTCTTTTCCAAACGGCGGAATCAGAAATACTTTCGAAGCACGTGGTTATACTGCATGGGATCCAACTTCTCCTGCATTTATTTGGGGAGAAACTTTATGTATCCCAACAATATTTATTTCTTACACAGGTGAATCTTTAGATTTTAAAACTCCTTTATTAAAATCATTAAGCGCATTAGATAAAGCAGCAACAGATGTTTGTCAATACTTCGATAAGAACGTAACTAAAGTAGTTGCTACTTTAGGTTGGGAACAAGAATATTTTTTAATTGATGCGGCATTATATCATATCCGTTACGATCTTCAACAAACTGGACGTACTTTATTTGGTCACGCTCCTGCAAAAGGACAACAATTAGAAGATCATTACTGGGGATCAATTCCTGAAAGAGTTGCAGCTTATATGCGCGACTTTGAATACGAATCTCATTTATTGGGAATTCCTGTTAGAACAAGACATAATGAAGTTGCTCCGGCGCAATTTGAGTGTGCTCCTATTTTTGAAGAAACTAATTTAGCTGTTGATCATAATTTATTATTGATGGATGTGATGGAGAAAGTTGCTATCCGTCATAACTTCCGTGTACTGTTACATGAAAAACCTTACGCCGGCGTAAATGGAAGCGGTAAACATAACAATTGGAGTTTAGCTACTAACCTCGGGAAAAATTTATTATCCCCGGGAAAAACTCCTAAAACAAATTTACAATTCCTTACTTTCTTTGTGAATACAGTAATGGCAGTTCATGAACACGCTGATCTTTTACGTGCTTCAATCGCTTCAGCTAATAACGATCACCGTTTAGGTGCGAACGAAGCGCCTCCTGCGATCATGTCGGTTTTCTTAGGCGGACAATTATCAAGCGTATTGGATGAGATAGAAAAGTCGGTACATGGAGGTAAAATGAGTCCTGAAGAAAAAACAAAATTAAAACTGAACATCGGAAAAATTCCTGATATTTTATTAGACAATACAGATAGAAACAGGACATCACCATTTGCATTCACAGGAAATAAATTTGAATTCCGCGCAGTTGGCTCATCTCAAAACTGCGGAGGTCCGATGACCGTATTAAATGCAATTGTTGCTGACCAGTTAAATAAATTCAAGAATGAAGTTGATGCTTTATTAGATAAAAAAGTTGAAAAAGATGAAGCTATCTTTCAGGTATTGAAAAAATATATTATTGCAAGTAAGAAAATTCGTTTTGAAGGAAACGGTTACGGTGATGAATGGAAAGCGGAAGCTAAAAAACGCGGCTTAACAAATATCGCTACAACTCCCGGTGCTTTAGAAGCCATGATCTCTAAAAAATCTTTAGATATGTATGAATCTCAGGGCATTTTAACTCACCGCGAACAAGAGGCACGTTACGAGATCAGTTTAGAAACTTACACAAAGAAAATTCAAATCGAATCACGAATCATTGCTGACATGGTAGATAATCAAATTATCCCGGCAACATTGAATTATCAAAAAAGTTTAATTGATAATGTAAGCGGTTTGAAAAATATATTTTCTGCTGATGATTTCAAAAAGAATGCTGCAACACAAATAGAATTAATTAAAGAGATCTCTGAAAGAGTTTCTACTATTAAAAAAGCAGCTGATGCAATGACTGAAGAAAGAAAAAAGGCAAATACTTTAGATAGCGCTAAAAAACAAGCACACGCTTATTGTGATAAAGTAAAAGCTTACTTTGAAGACATCCGTTACAATGTAGATAAATTGGAAAACATTGTTGATGATGCTACCTGGCCTTTACCTAAGTATAGAGAGATGTTATACTTAAGATAATAAATTAAAAACCCCGCAAATGCGGGGTTTTTAATTTGAGATGCTGATTAGCGCTTTCAGCGGTCAGCATGACACCATTGCTAATTAAGATTACGGCATTGTCATCCTGACCACAATAGCAAAGCTATTGGGCGAATCAGGATCTACTAACCTTTTATTTTAACCATTCCCTGCGCCATCTTTACTGCTTCGTAAAGATTTACAACTCCTCCCGATTTAGTTAATTCATCAAACTCAATTAATTCATCTTTCGTTCCCGGTTTAATTACTTTATTTTCTTTGTAATCCTTGCGGCTTGATTCTACTAAGATCTTTTTAATTTGTTTGGGAGTTAGTTCAGGATAATATGATTTTAAAACGCTTGCAACGCCTGCAACAACCGGTGCTGCCATACTTGTTCCGCTTGCATCTTTATATTTTCCTTCGGGAACTGTAGAATAAATATCTACACCCGGAGAAAAAAGATCAGAAGTTTTTTTACCGTAATTACTGAATGATGCAGGCATTTTTTCGCCGGGTTGCCAGCTTAGTGCTGAAATATCCATGAAATTACTTGCTTCTTTTTTACTTCCCTCAAATTTTTTGCAAGGATAATGTGTTGTTACATCAATATCAATTCCATCGTTACCCGCAGCGTGAATTAATAATACACCTTTACTCTCAGCATATTTTACAGCTTCATCCACAACTTTTTTATCCCAGCTATATTTTTTTCCGAAACTCATATTCAATATCACTGCTCCATTATCCACTGCGTAACGAATTGCATTTGCAATATCTTTGTCACGTTCATCGCCATTCGGCACACAACGTACGCTCATGATCTTTACATTATCTGCAATGCCGTCCATTCCTTTTCCGTTCTTACGGGAAGCTGCAATAATTCCCGCAACGTGTGTGCCGTGAAAACTAAACGGACCCTTACAATCACCATTACCATAATAATGTTCATTACTGTTTGCATAATCATCTCCGACAATTGAACGC
>JANYCL010000501.1 GCA_025360355.1 Sphingobacteriaceae bacterium | reverse complement strand
ACGCTAAAAGTTGTAGGAGTTCCTACGCAAGCTCCTGTTGTACCAGTTGCAGTATAAACTCCGCTAACTGTTGGAGTAATTAAAATTGAATTTGTTGTGGCTCCGGTACTCCAGCTATATGTAGTAGCTCCGGAAGCCGTTAGTGTTGTAGATAAATTCTGACACACACTTGTAATAGTACCACCGGTAGTTGTTAAACAACCTATTTTAGCAACGTATAAATCATTACCGCCTAATGTGTTTACAGTATAAGTTCCAAAATTTGATGTTCCTCCAATACTACCAACTACATATACATCACCTGCCGGAGTAGAAGCAATCGCTGACCCGTTCTCGTTTCCTGTGCCACCTGCACTAGTTGCCCACTGCTCAACACCTAATGGACTATATTTTGCAACAAAAATATCGCTGCTCGGGCCAGGCACTGTGTTGGCTAAAGTAGTAGTGCCAACAGTTATTAATGTTCCTGTATACGTTCCTGTAATGTAAGCATTGTTGTTAAAATCTACAGTCATACCGTATCCGTAATCATCACTTGCGCCTCCAATTTTTTGCGCCCATTGTGCGGTACCCGTCGAATTATACTTTGCAATAAAAGCATCGTAATTTCCGTAAGGAGTTAAGGTTGTTGTACCAATGATCATATTCGCGCTTTGGTAAGTTCCTGATATATAATAATTATTTAAACCATCAGCTTCAATTCCGCCTGTAAAATCACCACCACCACTTGAGCCTAGATCGCGTGCCCATTGGAATGTTCCTGCATTATTGTATTTAGCAATGTATAGATCTTGATTACCAAAACTTATTAGAGCTTGAGTTCCGATGGTTGTTGTTGCCGCAGTAACTGAACCTGAAAAACTTCCGAATACGCATGGAGCTCCAGTTGCATCAACTGCTATGCTATTTCCATAATCCAAACCGCCAGATGAACCTGCGCTACGTGCCCACGAAAGAACGCCGGCATTAGTGTATTTAGCAACATACATCTCAGCATTTCCAATAGCGCTTGTATTATTTAAAGTAGTTGTACCAATTGTTAAAGTTGGATCATAATAAGTTCCTGTAATATAAACACCAGATGATCCAATAGAATAAGCAAGACCACCGCAAAATTCATCTGATGGTCCGCCAAAACTAGTTAACCATTGAGTTATACCTCCTGCATCAATACACGCAACGTAAACATTATATTTAGGTGAACCCGGATTTGAGTAAGTTAAAGGAGCCAATGATAAATTCGGACTGTTAAAATGCCCAGCTACGTAAACCCGTCCGGCATTATCGCATGAAATTCCGGAAACAGATTCTGCAGAACTACCACCAATTCGAGCAGCCCATAAAGCCACACCTGCAGAATTATATTTTGCAACGTAAACATCAAACCCTGATGCTGCTGAATTATTAACAGTAATTGTACCAATTTGAATTGATATGCTATTAAAAGAGCCTGCAACAAAAACGTTACCTGAAGGGTCTACACATGTTTTGTTTGCATTATCACTCGCTGTACCTCCGCCGCCGTTAGCCCATTGCCAAGTTTGTGCCTTCCCATTCACGCTTATTAAAGATATAAGTGCCAGCGTTAAAATGGTGTAAACAATATTTAATCTTGAGTTAATGTTTTTCATTTTTAAGGGTTTTAATTTTATTATTAAGATTGTTTTTTTTGACAATTGGTTGCCTGAAGTTATATAATTTATTTGTTTAAGTCTTACTCAAATTTATGAAATAAATAAGCCATATCCGTATATAATTACAATTCGGTAAGATCTGATTACAATTCGGTAAAAATAGGGAATTTTAATTGACTGGAAAGGGCTATAAATGCTTAATCTTCTCAAGAACCTGGTCTTTTTTGCGGCGGGCAATAGGAATCTCGGTTCCATTATTCAATAGTAAAAAACCACCTTCTTTTTTAAGGAATGATTTAACCTGTTTTAAATTTACAAGATGTGATTGATGAACTCTTTCAAATCCGTATTCGGATAACAAGTCCTCATATTCCTTTATTGTTTTAGAGATCATTAAGGGCTTTT
Source organism: Sphingobacteriaceae bacterium (assembly GCA_025360355.1). Classification (GTDB taxonomy): domain Bacteria; phylum Bacteroidota; class Bacteroidia; order B-17B0; family Aurantibacillaceae; genus JAHEYG01. The sequence continues at coordinate 722 of JANYCL010000501.1, read as the reverse complement.
CGTTGGTGAAATAAAAAGTAGTGTAATTGTGTTCAGATTCGCAACGGATGATCGTACTTACTTCACAGATCCGCATTTCATTTGATGTTGATAAACATATTTTTTTGTCGGAATCAGTTTTCGAAACGTTGTCTAATAAAACTTTGTATTGATCTTGCGCACCTGCTATTTTTATTAGTTCCGCAGCTTTATTTACAGCTTCGATCAATTCATCTTTAATAATTGGTTTTAAAAGATAATCAACTGCACTGAACCTGAAAGCCTGAATTGCAAATTCATTAGAACCGGTGGTGAAAATGATCCTTAAATTATGACTGTTATCTTTTTCGCGGTCGGAAGCCAAAAATTTTAAAAGATCAAAGGCGCTTCCATCGGATAACTGTATATCCAAAAAAACAATATCAGGTTTAGTGTCGTTAATTAATTTTCTTGCCGAAACAATACTGCCGGCATCGCCGAGTAATTTAATTTCGGGACAAGCAGAATTCAACACAGCTTTAAATGCTGAAAGGAATCTGGTTTCGTCTTCTATTATTACCGCGGTTAACAAATCTGCTTGTTTTTCAAATTTAATAAAAACAACCTAAACATAATCTAATGGAAAAATTAATTTTACAATAGTTCCTGTCTCGCTGTTTTGCCTATCACCAACGAGTATTTGGATCTTTTGTTTGTTTTTAGAGTTGATTATTTCTTTTCTTTCCTGAGCAATGGTCATGGCT
>JANYCL010000479.1 GCA_025360355.1 Sphingobacteriaceae bacterium | reverse complement strand
TTTTATGTGAGATCTCTTCACGGATCTTTAAACTTCTTAGATTATACTCAAGAGCTTGGTCAAGATCATCAAGATCTACATATATAAGCGCAATGTTATTAATGGCTGATGCAACTCCTCTTTTATCGTCAAGTTCTTCTAATATCTTAATGCTTTTACTATGACATTCGATTGCCTTCGGAATATCACCAAGCTTTTTATAAATAGAACCAATATTATTCAGTCCGAGTGCTTCTGAGTTTTTATCACCTATTTCATGACTGATCTTATTACTTTTTAAAAAACATTCTAATACTTTCGTACCATTTCCCTGCTGGTCATAAACAAGACCAATATTATTAAGAGAAGTTGCAATACCCGGCTTGTCGCCGATCTCTTCCTGGATCTTCATACTTTTTCCTAAATATTCTAATGCCCGGGAAAGATCTCCGTTTTGTTGTGCTAAATAACCGATATTATTGAGTGTGGATGCAAAAACTTTAAGATAAAAATTATGCAACAATTTATTGTCCTTAGAACTGATCAGATCTTGTTCGCATAATTTTTTTAATTGTTCATTGTAGGCCGGCCAAATGTTATCATCACTTTCTGTTTCTATTATCGCATTTAAGATTTTGCAGCGTATGGTGTCGTGTTTGGCATTCTTTAATTCGAGCTTTAACGAATCTATTGTACTGTTTTGTGCATGAATTTTCATTCCTGAAAACAGAATAAAAATAAATATGTTACGGATGCTTTTCAATTCTATGCTTTTAATTTATTCAAATTCTTCTCAATATATTTTTCACTTGGCATCAACGCTTTTTGAATGCGCTGTGCATAATGTATGCTGTCGATGATCTCTTTTTGTTTTTCTTCAACTAATATTTTTTGTGTTTCTATTAATTTATTTTTTCGTCTATTCTGAATAAAACTTCTTGAGATAACTACAGCCAGAATGAGAACCAATGCAAAACCTCCAACAAATACATTTCTTACAATGACCTGTCTCTGTTTCTCTTCCTCATTCTTAATATCCTTTTTTTCCTGCATTAGTTTTGTGATCTGCTCTTTGTGTTCGTATTCTATTTTGAATTGAGATCTGATCGCGGCTTTTTTTGTTGTTTGGTTATTGATGCTATCTTTCAGTGAAGTAAACAATTCATAATTTTCCAATGCCTTGTCGTAATTATTCATCGCTTTATAGATCCCATGCAGAATATTCGCCGCATTCATTCTGTATTCAGGATAACCCAATTCTGTGCTTATTTGCAGTCCTTGGTTTGCGTACTCAATTGCTTTACTCCAATTTTTCTGTGTCCAATTCACCTGACCAATATTCATTGCAGTTACCGCCATTCCTGATCTGTCTCCAATCTCTGTTTGTATTTCCAAACTTCTGCCGTATGTCTCCAACGCTTTTTTCAGATCACCCATTTCTTTATAAACACTGCCGAGGTTGTTAAGTGATTCGGCGATACCGTTTTTGAATCCGATCTCTTCTCTAATTTTTAAACCTTGATCTAAATAATCCACAGCTTTAGTAAAATCGTTCTGTTCATAATAAACTGATCCAATATTATTCAATTGTGTTGCAACTCCACTTTTATCACCGATCTCTTTTTTTAAATTCAAACTTCTGGTATAAAATTCCAGTGCCTTTGTTGCATCACCTTGATCGGCGTATATAATTCCTAAATTGTTAAGTGTAGTACCTTCTCCTTTTTTATCATTTATCTCTTCTTGCAATTTTAAAGCACTACTTAAATATTCTAGTGCTTTAGGAACATCACCCTGAGCGTTGTAAATAGCACCAATGGAACTCCTAGATGAAGCTATACCCATTTTTTCTTCAATTTCTTCTCGTATTTTCAAACTGCGACTGTAATACTCTAAGGCTTTTGAAAGGTCGCCCGTTCCCTGATAAACTATTCCGATATTATGGATGGAAGTTGCAATACCCGACCTGTTCTGTAACGTTTCACTGAGCTTTAATGATTGATTGTAATAATCGACAGCTTTAGTAACGTCTCCTTTATTATAATATACGATACCAAAACTATTAAGCGCGGCTGCTTTTTGTTTTTTAAAAACGAGGACTTCTTCCTTGCTTTTGCCCGGTAATGCAAGATTAGTTTCCGCCAGTTTCAAATGCGCTTTGCAATATTCAAATCTTATGTCAAGATTTTTCTCTGCAAAGAACAGCTCTTTATAAATTCTACACTTTAATGAATCCTGCTTCGCATTCTTAAGTTCTGTTTTCAAAGAATCGGTAACTTTATTCTGAGCATGCAACCCGAGTTGAAAAAATAAAATTATAAGACAAATTATCCGGAACATTATTTTCATCTTATTTCTTCTTTTTCTTAAAGGAAGGAATATCCAGTCCGGTGCTGATCATGAAGATCAAACCGGTTTGTGATTGGTACATACCGGGAATATAATTGAGATAAGAATAAAAACCAATGCCAACACAAGTGCGCCATTGCAAATAACTAAACAGCTTCACATCCATTTCAGCACCAACGGCTGCTTCTATTGTGGAAAGCCGTGCTTGATTCCAATCTTTAATTACAGAATCGGCGTAAAGTGTAGTTTCTTCTTTTGCGCGCTGATAACTTAATTTAGTGTTATTGAGGTATTGCAAATAAGTATATAAACTAATTCTACATGAACCATTATTCGATTCCGGAAATCCCATTCCCAATTGTTCTTCGCCATCCATACCTGCTAAAATATAAGAATAACTTAAACGTCCGCCGGTAAGTTCAGATGAACGTCTGTGCAAAAGCGGGCCCGCTTTAAAACTACTTCTTCCTTTTCCCAAACTTAAATGTGCGCCATAGAAACTTCCGTGACCATTATTTGAAACGCTTGCATCAACACCAAAACCAAAATATGCTTTTTTCGGAACTTCTTTTTTAAAAGCTTCTTGCGCTGCAGAAAAAAGAGAGCACAAACTAAATAAAACTATTAGAAAATAATTTTTTACCATTTATTTTTTGCTTTGCAGAAACTTCTGAAATTTATTTTTTACCACTACATCCATAAAAACTTCACTTAGTTTATGAAATTCCGGATTATCTTTTGTTCTTTCATAAACCTGTTTTGCAAAAGTATATTTGCTATCCTCTGAAAAAAAAGTATCGAGTACTTGTTTTAATTGATTAACCGTAATGCAAGCACCTTCCATCATTAGTATCGCCTTAGAATGTTTTAAGGTATCATTGGGAAGATCTTTAATTGCACCAATTATAGAAAGCACACGGGCATCACTCATTGGTGTATTACATTTTATTGAATTGATGCCTGTATTATTGTTGATCTGCGAATCGGATAATATACCCGGACCGGTTAGTAAGGTATTGGTTTCAGAAACGGTTAGTGTAGGCACTGCATCAGTATTTGTTGTGTTGGAAGTATATGTAGTATTTGTATTTTCGAAACCGTTACTTTGGTTGTTCGTGCTATTATTTCCGGTTCCTTCATTATCAGCTGAGCCGTCTATTTTTTTATCTGTAAAATATTCTATCTTGTATTTTTTCTTACTTTTTTTATTTACACCGAATTCACACTCGTAACCCGAATAAAAAAACGTGATCGTGGTATTAGCATCCTTAAGTTTTGAATTTTGAAATACAACTTTTGTTTCATATTTTTTTAAAGTGAGACCCTCTGCCCTGACACGGGTTTGCGGTGTTGCATTTATACGCTCGCCATTTAAAATTAAAGTAAACGGTTCTCCCTCATTACAAAACACAACCATGTTATTTATAGTTTGTGATGAAACCGTTAATACAAACAGGAAAAATGAAATAATAAAGAGGCGTTTCATGTTCAATAATTTTCTTCAAGGTCTGAAAAAATAATGAATAAAAAAAGGGATTTTGCACGAAACAAAATCCCTTTTTAAAAATTCATATAAAGCTCTTATTTCATGTGCTTTAAATTAACGGCATACATAATTATGAAAACCGCATCAAATACAACCATCATCGCAACAACTGCAAGGCCCACGCCTTCCATCGTACCTCCGCCGCTCATGGCTGACATCATTTCTTTACCCGCAAAAATAAATCCTAAATAAAATAATAATTCACCTGCAACATAAACAAAGAAACCTTTACGTTGTAATTTCCACATCATTAATACACCCATAAAGGAAACTAATGTGTAAATAAAACCAAGGTATTGAGAGATCTGCATAAAAGTATTTTCCTGGATATCCGCCATTCTTTGTTCAAACTGATCAGCCATTTCAGGACTGAACTGCCGCATTTTCTCAACGCTTTCCGCAATATGCTCAGGACTGCTTTGGATAATATTCCAAACTCCGCCTAGTAAAGCGAGTCCGCACATAATAAAACTTAACACGCATATAACGGTTAAAAATTGCGGGCGTTTTGGTTCCTGCATTGCTTGTTCAAATGAATTATCAATTGTTTCCATGGTTTTATGTTTTTATTAATCCCGATAGCTATCGGGAAAAAAAAGTCGCCATATAAATAGCGACTTCTTTATAAAAGGTTGTAAACTGTTTTTAGTGGGCTGTAGAATCGGCCGGAGCGATCTCTTTTATTCCATTTTGTAAAGAATCGATTGCTTGTTGCATTCCTTCTTTCATGCCTTCACCCATTTTTTCTAATAATTCTTTGCCTGTATCACCTGCTGTTACATTTATTGTATGAACTGCTAATACCAATTTTACCGACATAATTGTGGCAAGGATCCCGATCACTAATCCTGCAATAGCTAAACCTTTTTTGCCATTACCAGCTTTAGCTTTCATAAAGCCCATTATGCTTAAAAGTAAACCAACAACACTTAGAATTGTCCAAAATATTGATAATCCCATTCCGCCACCTGCAAATGCGGCTAATCCTGCTATTGGAGCAACGATAAAGTAAAGTACTAAAGCTACTAGAGCAATTACGAATCCGGCTACTCCTAATCCTTTTCCGGCATTAGTTGGCGCTGTGTTATTTGTTTCTTCCATTTTTATTTTTTTAAGCCCGTTGGATGCATTCCTCAAAGCAGTTTATTTTTATTTAGCAGGAATGCATCCTACGGGTTTAATTGATTAATATTCATCAAAAAAAAGCCAAATTTTAGAGGTACGCAATACTAAGTCTTAAAGGTTATTAACAATGGATTATGATTAAACAAAAAAAGTCCTGCTAATGGCAAGACTTTTAAGTAAAATACAATACAATTATGCAGTAGCAGGTGCGTCTTCGATCTTTTTATAAACTGAACTATCAAAAGCTAGAATAGCCCAGAAAATAACTGACAAAAGAACTAATCCAACTGTAAATCCTTCACTTTTTCCAAATGATTTTGAAAGACGGTTCAGGATAATGATAATAAAAACAATATTTGCAATAGGGATGAGCATAAGGAATATCCACCACCAAGGCTTGTTAACGATCTCAAGTAAAATAATAAAATTGTAGATCGGAACAATGCAAGCCCAGCCGGGTTTACCCGCTTTTGCATAAACTTTCCAATGGCACATTAATGTAAAAGCAACTAAGCTTAATACTAATAGGATCATCAGGATCGGAATAAGAATCATCATAATAAATTTGTTTTAGGGGTTTAGATGACTAAATAAAAGCATTTTTAGGAATTTGCCAAATTTAGTTTTCAAGAAGCCATTTGTCGTAATTGATTTTCTGTTCAGAAGAAATCTGATCTTTGAAAACAATTTTATGATCATCGAAATAAGTTTTACCGTTTTCCGATCGCAACGAAACAGTTTTGACTTTACCATTAGATGAAACATTTAAAACAACTTCATTACTTTTAAAATGCTGTAACCAATTATTTAAATCGTTTTTGATATCACATGAGTTTATGCTCATGATCTCATCGCCAACTGAAATGCCTGCTTTCCATGCCGGAGAATCAGGCGCTACTAATGTTACTTTTGTAAGGTGAGCTTGTTCGGCAACTTTAAAACCAAAACTACTTTCGCTTAAGTGATTATTTTTACGCTTTTGCATTTCCAAACCAACATATTCAAAACATTCTTTTAGTTGCGGTTCAAAATCTTCCGTTCCATAAACAAATTTCTTGAAAAAATCTTTCAAAGAAATTCCTGACGCATCTTCACACAATTTAATTATGTCTTGTTCAGAATAACCTTTATTCTTTTTTCCAAACTCATTAAACAAAACACGACAAACATCTTTTAATGATTTTTTATTTTGCGTGTTCTTTAAAATTAAAATATCCAGCATGAAAGCAATTAAATTGCCTTCGTCGTAAATGGATGTTTTACGATAAGGAGCGCCGATTGCATAACCATCAAGCCAGGTTTCCCAACTGCTTTGTGCAACCGATAAATTAAAACGACCGTAATTATGAAAATGTTTATTTAAGCGTTCTTCGAGTGTCTCAAAATATTGTTCGTCATTGAATACACCAGATGTTCGCAACATTACATCACCATAATAGGTTGTGAAACCTTCGTACACATAACCGGTTCGTGCATAATTTTCTTTTGTGAAATCATAAGGGAGCATTTCTTGTGGACGGATAAATTTCACATTCCAGCAATGAAATAATTCATGTGAGCTCACCCCTAACAGATCTTCGTATGTTTTGCCTTCGTTTAAATTGTAACCCGGTCCTAAAACAATAACAGTACTTTTTTGATGTTCAACCCCGTGATAAAATTTAAATGGTAAAACCTGAAATAAAAAATGGTATTCATCAACAGGAAAACCATTCCAAAAATCAATCTCAGTTTTTGTGAAAGCAGAAAAATGTTTTTTTATTTTGGCAAAGTCAGGTTTGCATTCACCATTAAAATGCAAATAAAATTTTATTCCGTTTACTTCGTAAAAATCAGTTTGAATTCCTACACTCGCAATAAAAGGTGAATCGGCAAGTTCATCAAAGCTTTTCGCAGTAAGTGTTTTACCTTTTGCTTTTAACTGACAAGCTATTTTATACGTATCGAGAATATCCAATTCAAGTATATGTTCTTCATTCATTCTATCCGGAACATACATACACAAATGAACAGGGTTCACATACATTTGGGTATCATCTGCAAAACAGGCACCTGCGTTCAATTCATTCGCATAATAACTATAAGTGATCTTTACTTCGCTCGCCCCTTTTGTATTCACTACCCAACAGTCTTTTGTTGTTTTTGTATATTCTAAAGTGTTTCCTTTCTGATCAAAAGCATCAACACGCTTTATGTTTTTGGCAAAATTCCCCAATTCGTACCTGCCGGGACGCCAGGCAGGCAATTGAAGTTCGAGAGTATCTGATTTGATCCCGTCAATATGCAGGTCAATAAAGATATAATGTGAGTTTGGGGTCTTTTGGAATAATTTATATTTGATCATAGTTCTGTATTACGCTATAAAATTATAAATTTGAAATCAATATGCTAAAGTATTTTATAGCTTTTATTTTATGTTCGGTTAGTTTGTCGGCTCAGTATCCTGATACGCTGCTTACCACAATTTTACGGATCGAGAATGATACCGAAAAAGTTAATCAATTGTACAAACATGGATTTGATCTTGTAGATCAAGATCCGCAATTGTCATATACCTACGCAAAACATTGTGAAAAGGCGGCACAAAAAAGCGGATCACAAAAACATATTGCAAAAAGTATTAATCTCTTAGCTCAATTATTTTATACACACGGTCATTATAAAAGAGCAGTTGTTTATTTTGAAGATTATTTGAAGGCAAGTACGGCTTTACGTGATACTTTAGGTATGGCTCACGGTTACATGAATCTTGCAAGTGCTTATATGTTGTTGGAAGATTTAAAGAAAGCTGAAAAATTTTATCTTAAAGCAATTAATTATTATAATATTTTAAATGATAGATCCCAATTAGCGAATGCGCTCAGTAATTTAGGTGTGCTTAAACAAAAGCAAAAACAATTAGATGCGGCCAAAGAGAATTATTTAAAGGCTTTTGAGATCGGAAAAGAATTAAGCTCTTATGAAATCAGATCCATTTGTTTAAATAACCTGGCGCAAATTTTTTCCGATAAAGGAAATTACGAAAAAGCATTGGCTTATAATTATGATGCGTTGGAATTAAGGGAACTTATGGAAGCAGATGTTGATGTTTCAGATTCTTACTTAAGCATTGCAGAAATTGCACTTAAACAAAAAAAAACAGCTCTTGCTGAAGAGAATTTAGATCTCGCCTTACAGCTGAGTAAAAAAATAGGATATACTCAAGGAACGATAAACTATTACAAATTATTTTCTGAATTGCAATCACAAAAAAATAATTACCAGTCGTCGGTAGAAAATTTAAAACTTTACATGCATTTAAACGACAGCATACTTTTAACAGAAGGTGCTGAACCTGCATTTAATTTTACTGAAACTGAAGAGCCCGCTTTCAATTCTGCTCCCGGTCAAATAAGAAATTTGTGGTTGTTAATTTTACTTTTCTTATTTTTAATTATTATTCCATTTGTATTAATACGTTACAAACGATGAGCAAGAAAGATAAGAGCCGGGTGAATATTGTTTATTCTACTAATCCCGATTTTAAATACGAAACTGAAACTAACTTAAGCGTTCGCAGTTTACCGCCGCAGCAACAGAATTTAAAAGTGTATTTAGATAGATTGGGCGGCGGAAAATTATTAAGTCGTGTTAACGGATTTGTTGGACCGGAAAGCGATCTGGATGTTCTTGCCAAATTATTAAAACAAAAATGCGGTGTTGGCGGGAATACAAAAAATGGAGAAATCTTAATTCAGGGGGATAATCGCGATAAAATAATTGTGATCCTTACTAAAGAAGGATATAAAATAAAAAAAGCCGGAGGTTGATCCGGCTTTTCTTTTTACTCAATTATTAAATAAACATGATAAACCATTTTAATCGAGTACTATTTTTTTCACTTGAGTGTGTTTGCCTTGTTCAATTTTTACAAAGTAAATTCCTTTCGAATTACTGCTGATATCAATTGCCTTATTATAATCACCGCTAAAGTTTGGTAATTTTTCGTTGTAAACTTGTTTTCCCTCCATGTTGTAAACGGTTACTTCAGCATCAGCTTTATTCTTTAAATTAAAATTCAGATTGAATTTACCGTTATTTGGATTCGGATACATTTTCATATTATCCATTTCTAATTTATTATCCGCGCTGCCAATTTGATTATTCAATCTTTTTTTATCATCAGCACTTGCATCTTTAATATCCATTTTCATGATCACTACCTTAGTGGTTTTCGATTCTGTTTTACCATCTTTGTTTGGCGTGGTGTCGTCATTAATAATGATCATCTTTTTCACTCCTTTAGCATTCGGATCAACACCGGCTTCCTTTAATGCTTTTTCAATTTCCGCATCCGTTTCTTTGCTATCACCTTTATGAACAATTTTCATCTTGGAATTATCACCATTCCCTACTTCATCATTAATGATAACTACTTTCCCCATTTTGCCATCTTTATCATCCCCTGCAATGTTAATTATTTGGATATCTGCTCCATCTCCTGACTTAATAGCTGAAGGATCATCCGTTGTAAATGTTGTGTCGGTAATAGTTTCAACACCATTAATGTTCTCTACTTTTTTAATGCGGACAGTAGCTTCCTTTTTTTCGTTCGTTTGTGCATTCATTGCCAGACCGGTTAATAAAAGTGCACATGTAATAAATTTTGTTTTCATAGTTTAAATTTTTTAGTTAATTTCTATAGGACAAAATTACTTTCAAGGCTTTCTGCCTTTGGTTAAGGGGCGGTTAAACAGTGTTAAAGAAAGGTTAAAGTTTAAGGTTATGTGTTAAAGCTTCTCTACATTTGAATAATAATGAAAGCCAAAAGTTATATCCCCACATTAATTACAGTCGCTTTGTTAGCATTAATCGGCTTGCAAATTGTATGGCTATTCTCGGTATATACATACAAGCAGCAGGAATTAATGGATAAAACACGTGAAGCAGTTTTAGAAACTACAAAACGTTTGCAAAAGGAAGAGGACTCCAAATTAATTTTGACCAACATTGATTCACTGCTTATCACAGATGACATTATTGGCAACGACAAAAAAGAAGGCATCAGAGTAATTGTTTCCAACATAAAGGATAAATTAAAAATTGATACTCTCAACTGGAAGGGTGGTACAAATGTTGAGCGTCAGATAAAAATCATTAACGATTCAACAACTTCAACTACAATAGTAAAAGTGGGAGATGGTAAAACGAAAAAAGTGACTGTACATTCTGAATCACACACAAAAGCTAACGTAAAACAAAAAGCAGGAGAGTTGGAAGCCTTGTTTTTAAGAATGGCTATTAATGCTCAGGACGCGCGGAAGAATATTTCTTCAAGAGTCGATCCTAATAAATTAAAAGCTATTTTATACGAAGAACTTTTAAAAAGAAGTATTGATCTGATTCCTGAATTTGGAGTTTCATACTTTCCGAGAGACAACAAACCTGGTTCCGTTGATTATTATATTTTACTTAACTCACCAAATTACATAAAGATACTACCTGCAATGGTAACAATGCCGCTATTTCCAGATGATTTGTTTGGCGGAAATATTATTATTAAGGTTGGCTATCTTTCAACCACAAATTATGTTTTCAAACAAATGGCGGGTCTACTCATTCTTTCTTTATTCATAACCTTACTGATCGGTTTTGTTATGATCTATATTTTCAGGAGGATGTTGAGTCAGGAAAAATTACATCAGATAAAAAATGATTTCATTAATAACATGACGCATGAATTAAAAACACCTATTGCAACTATTTCATTAGCGCTGGAAGGAATTAGTAATCCAACAATAAAAAATGATGACGAAAAGTTTAATAATTATACTGCCATTTTAAAAGAAGAGAATAAAAAATTAAATAATCATGTTGAACGCGTTTTACAAATAGCGCTATTGGATAAAGGTGAATTAATATTAGACAAAAAACAAATCGATCTAAAACTAATTTTAGAAAAGTGTATTTGTTCACAACAATTACAAATACAAAACAAAAAAGCAAAAGTAGTTTTAAATGCTGAGGTAGAAATAATTATTAGCGGAGATGAATTTCATTTGCTGAATGCTTTTACTAATTTATTAGATAATGCTTTAAAATACTCCACTGAAAATTGCGAGATAACAATCTCTTTAAATAAACAAGGCAAAATTATTTTTAAAGATAACGGCATTGGTATTGATAAAGCAATCCAGGAAAAAGTCTTTGAGAAATTTTACCGAGCACAAGGCGGAAATTTACATGATGTAAAAGGTTTTGGATTAGGTTTGAGTTATGTAAGATCGATCATTGAAGCGCATAGCGGAACAATTGAATTAAAGAGTGAAAAAAATAAAGGCTCTGAATTTATTATTAAATTAAAAATACATGCAGTCTAAAATACTTTTAGTAGAAGATGAAAAGAATTTCGGCATGGTAATGCGGGATTACCTAAGCATGAATGGTTATGAGGTTACTCTTTGCGAGAACGGAGAATTAGGCTTGGATGCTTTTAAAAAAGAAACTTTCGATCTTTGCATTGTTGATGTGATGATGCCAAAGAAAGATGGTTTTACTTTAGCCTCCGAAATCAAAGCGCTGAAAAAAAAGGTTCCCTTTGTTTTTTTGACTGCACGCGGTATGAGAGAAGATATGATCAAAGGTTACAAATTAGGCGCCGATGATTATTTAACAAAACCATTCGATACAGAAGTTCTCTTATTAAAACTCATAGCAATCTTAAACCGTAATTCAGTTGATAACTCAAACGAATTTTTACACGAAATAGGAAGATTTAGTTTCAACGCGAAATTGCGTACTTTAAAGTCAGATAAGAACAAGGAAGAAAAACTTTCTCCAAAAGAAGCTGCTTTATTAAATTTATTGTGTCATCACAAGAATGATGTATTGCCAAGGGAAAAAGCATTAAAACAAATTTGGAACGACGACAGTTATTTTACCGGCCGCAGCATGGATGTTTATATTGTGAAACTCCGCAAATATTTAGCAACCGATGTTAATGTGGAAATAAATAATCTCCATGGCAACGGTTACAGTCTTATTATAAAATAACCATACGTAATATTGCGTATTGACTCAATTCCCTGCTTTTACTTATCTTTGAATAAAAATAATTTATGAGATCTGCTGTTTCTTTACTGTTCGTATTTCTTTTCGCATTTACTTCGTGCAAAAAAGATTATCAATGTGTTTGTACCAATTCAAATACAGGAAATGTTTCACGCGGTGATAAAATCAAAGCCGGCCCTTATGATAAAGCTACCAACGAAGAAACCTGCAAAAAAAATAATGATCTTTCCGGCGGCGGATTAAAAGATTGCCACTTGGAGGATTTCAAATAACTTATCTTTTTTTATTTTTCAATCGCTCGTATTCTTTTTCAACTTGGTCGACTTTGTTACCTGTTATATAAACACCAACAAAATGCCAGAATAAACCAAATCCCCATCCTAAACTTGAAAACAATGGCCATGGAACATTAGAATATTCTCTTTCACCGTCATCGTGATGTTTCCAATCTGTAAAATACCACATGGCCCATAAAAATAAATTCACAGCTAAATAAGTGAATAAATGATTTTTAAAGCCAACACGTTTCTTTGCCATTTTCCAAAGCATTTGATCTTTTTCATTTTGTATTTCCATGATATTATTTTTTAATGTTTAACTACTTGTGGTGGATTGACTCACTGAATAATTTTTATATTGAGTCTACTTCACCAAATATTGTTTTATGTTCTTTACGTATTCTTCAAATGCTTTAATTCCTTCCGGGGTGATCTTGCAAATAGTGTGAGGATAATTGTCTCTGAATTTCTTTTCAATATGAATGTATCCGGCTTCTTTTAGTTTTTGAATTTGCACGCTCAGATTTCCTGCTGTTGAATTGGTTTCGTCTTTAAGGTAAGTGAATTCCGCTTCCTTTACAGAAACCAACAACGATATAACGCCGAGTCTGAGTTGTGAATGTAATATTGGATCGAGTTCCTTAAACATTTTTTGTTTGTTGCTTGAATTTTGATTGTAATAAATGTCCGGGAATTACATAACTGAATAATAAAGCAGCTGAAATGCAAAGGAATTGATCAGCATCACCGAGGAAAACTGAAATACCTGCTAAAGCAAATGAAAATAAGCTGCCGATGATCAAAGGATTGAAATTCAACATTCCTCCTGTTATGAAAGTTGCTACACCATATAATACCATCAGGAAAAAATAAGTTGCTTTGATACCGTGTGCAAAACCAAACGCCAAAGTAATTATGGTTGCGATGATAAATCCTCCCCATAAAAAACCAAGGTAAGTATCCATGTAAGTTTTTACATTACTTTTTTTTCCTTGCTTATATCCGTATATTGAAGATACGATCGCTCCTAAAGGCGGCAAAATTGTCCAAACCATGTAACCCATTTCAAAATTTAACTTTAAACTTATGTAATGAGTCATTGCGCACACAATAATTAACCATCCCCAAAAAATAAAGTGAAATCCATCATCAGCTAATTTGTTTTTTGCTGAATTAATAATTCCATTTATTAATCTTAGGCTTTCTTCCGGTTGAAAATTTTCGTTTTCCATTTTTCTTATCTTTTATGTTTTAGTATTATTCGTCACATTTTTTTAAAAGGTCCTTACACATTTTCTCGCCCCAGTTAGGATGTAACTCTGATTGTGGTTTAAAAATTTTATACTTCTCAATTGCTTTTTCAATATAAGGTTTGGCTTTTTTTGGACCGCCGCCAAAACCTTCAGGTGTGTAAAATGTTCCTTGTCCTTTATTGGCGTATGGCCTTGGATTATTCGGGTCAATGGTCATTGCTTTTTGCGAATAGTCATACGCTTCTTTTCCAAACATAAATCCGCGCGACATTGGATCTACCATGATGCGCGAAGTTGAACACATTGCTTTTAGCACATAGATCTCGGCATTCTCAGCACTTAAAGAATCGGCGCGTTTAATACATACTTCTGCTTTGTCGGCCCACTTATCAATTTCTTCTCCTTCTTTTTCAAAAGCAACTCTCACATAAGCCATGCCAGCGTAATAATTCGGGAGCCAATCCTTTTTTTCTTCGATTGACATTTTTTCAAAACTCATGGCAGCTGCTAAAAATTGTACGTCATTTTTTGCTGAATCCAAAAAAGAAATATTTTTCTTCATCATCGCTGCGTACTTTTTATTTTGCCCTACACTCGCAAGAGTCAACAAACAAAATACTGCATATAGAATTTTTGTTTTCATTACTTCATTTTTAATTTTACTTTGCATTCGTCTAATTCTTTCTTCGTCATTGCTTCACCCCAATTTGGTTCTGTATCATCTAATGGTTCAAATGTTTTATATTTCTCAAGTGCTTTCTGATAATGTTTTACTGCGATCTTTGCCCCTCCGCCCGATTTTGAAGCGGTGCTCATTGCAGTTTTTGCTTTCGCTAAATAAGCGCGAGGATTATTCTGATTGATTGTTATGGCACGGTCGCTATGTTTATTTGCAATCGAACCGAATTTTCCAGAACGTTTTACTTTGTCGACACTAATTTTAGCTGCAGCGCTCATTGCCATCAATGCATATACTTCGGAGTTGTTAGGACTAATTGAATCGAGCTTATGCAAATATTTATCTGCGCGCGCGCAATAGTCATCAATGCGTGAAGTATCCACATAAGCTAAAAACAAATTATTTAAAGAGACGTAATAATAAGAATGATGCAATTTTTTTCCTTCATTCACCAAATTCAAAAAATTCTGTTCAGAGGTTAATAATTCATCTAATGTTTTTGCAGATTCTAATTGCGAAATGCATTTACGTAATTGTAATCCGCCTTGTGCATAAATGTTTATGCTAAATACGCTTAGTATTATTAAGGCTTTTAATTTAGGATAGGTTTGTCTTTTCATAAATATATCTCAAATGTAAAGTAGTTTATGTTATAAACCAAATAATATTTTATAATTAATTGATTTTCAATATAGTAAAATAATTTTCTGTTTTAAGAATCCTTCTTAAAAAATTCCCAAACCAACTTAGCTTTAGAATTTCCTACAATTCCACTTAGTTCTTCAAGCGTTGCTTCTTTAATATTTTTTACTGATTTTAATTCGGTGAGCAATTTTTGTGCGGTGATATCGCTTATGCCTTTTATTTCGCTGAGTTCTGTTTTAAAAGTTTCGCGACTGCGTTTGTTACGGTGATGTGTAATTCCAAAACGATGCGCTTCATCACGGATCTGTTGAATTACTTTTAATGTTTCACTTCTTTTATCTAAATACATTGGAATGGGATCTCCGGGAAAATAAATTTCTTCCAAACGTTTTGCAATTCCTATTATAGTAACCTTGCCGTACAATCCCAATTTTTGTAAACTATTTACGGCAGCACTTAATTGTCCTTTGCCTCCATCGATCACAATTAATTGCGGCATTGGCAATTTTTCTTCGAGCACACGCGCGTAACGCCGGGAAATAATTTCTTCCATGCTCGCAAAATCATCAGGACCAACAACAGTTTTAATATTAAAATGCCGGTATTCTTTTTTCGCGGGTTTACCGTCAATAAAAACTGGCATTGCCGCAACAGCGTATTCTCCTTGTATGTTTGAATTATCAAATCCTTCAATACGACGCGGCTCTTCTTTCATGCGCAGATCTTTCATCATTTGCTGCATGATGCGATTCGTGTGACGATCCGGATCTGTTAATGCAATTTGTTTTTCCCTTTCAAATTTATAAGCTTTTGCATTTCTTAAACACAGATCTAATAATTGTTTTTTGTCGCCAATTTTTGGAATGTAATATTTTGTGTCCGGAAATTTGAATTCAGGTTCTTCCCCGACAATTATTTCTTTGCTTTGCGAATTAAAGCGCTGACGGATCTCATTCATCGCAAAAACAAACATTTCCTCATCCGTTTCATCCAATTGTTTTTTCAATTCCAAAACCAAAGCCTGTACAATTGCACCATGGTAAATTTTAAAATAACTTACATAGGAAATATTGTCTTCATGTATTGCTGCAAAAACATCTGTATCCGTAATGCTTGGATGAACTATGGTGGATTTACTCTGGTATTTTTCAAGAAGATCCATTTGCGTTTTTAATTCTTCTGCTTTTTCAAACTTCAGTTTTTCCGCCAGACTTTGCATTTCTTTTTTCATATCCTTCAATGCAAATGCAAAATCTCCTTTAATGATCTTGCGGATCTGTTTCATGTCTTCATCATACTCTTCAAAGCTTTGTTTTCCTTCGCAAGGAGCTTTGCATCTTCCAATATGAAATTCTAAACAAGCACGGAATTTTTTCTTTTCAATATTTTGTTGGGATAGATCCAAACTGCAAGTCCGTAATTTATATAATTGCTGAATTAGATCAAGCAGTGCATGCATAACTGTTACAGATGGATAAGGTCCGAAATATTCCGAGCCATCTTTAATTTGTTTACGAGTATAAAACACTCTTGGAAATCTTTCATTCTTAATAATGATCCAGGGATATGTTTTATCATCGCGCAACATAACATTGTAGCGCGGTTTTAAACTTTTAATTAAATTATTTTCGAGAAGCAACGCATCTAATTCCGTATTTACTTTTACAGTTTTAATGTCATTTATTTTTTTGACAAGCAAACGCAATCTTCCATTATCGTGTTCTTTAGTGAAATAAGAAGTGACGCGTTTTTTTAAATTCTTCGCTTTACCAACATACAATAAAGCATTATCCTTATCATAAT
>JANYCL010000474.1 GCA_025360355.1 Sphingobacteriaceae bacterium | reverse complement strand
AGAGGGGGTTGGGGGGTGAGTCATTACGGCTGCTAAATTTTTCATCCTTGATAAAACTTCGCGTTTTCAGGAAGGGTTTATTTTTAATTATAAGCATCTGACAAAGTCAACTGCTTTTTCTATTTCACTATTTTTAAACCTAATGACTTTTAAATTCATTTCTTTTAAGATCAAATCCCTTTTCTCATCATACTCTTTTTGTTCTTCATGGATCTTACCATCTAATTCAATAATGACTTTCTTTTCAGCGCAATAGAAATCAGCAATAAAATAATATAATTTAAAATTTACAGCTTGATAAATAAAAGGATGCTGTCGCAGAAATTTCAAATCATTTATTTTCCTGTTTCTTACTTGTTGCCAAAAAATTTCTTCGCTTTCAGTTTGATTACGCCTTAACCTTCTGCAGCGTTTTACTATTTGTTCTTTGTTCATAAATAACAAAGGTAAATTCAGGGAAGTGAAATCCTTGCTACAAAACGTAGCTTTTTCTAAAAATTATCCATGCCCTCGCTCCTTCCGCCGGAATTGGACTCACCCTCTTATCCCTCTCTATCAAAATAGAGAGGGACGATACTTTCATTTTCAAAAGAGATAATGGAATTACTTATTCCATTCATCACGCAAGATCCGAGAAAAAACATGAAGCTACCTCTACTCCCCCTCTCTATTTTTCATAGAGAGGGGGCAGGGGGGTGAGTCTGCCTCTATTGCAGGAAGCTTAATTTCGTTAAGATTCTGTATATTTACACATGTTTAATATCGATCCTTCCAAACGTTTAACATTACAGGAAATTAACAGCATCATTTCAAGCAATCAGCAATTACAACTTTCTGATGTCGCAAAGAAAAATATTACAGATTGCCGTAATTATCTCGATAAAAAAGTGAAATCACAAACTGAACCAATTTATGGTATTAATACAGGTTTTGGATCGCTTTGCAATGTTGAAATTCCTGCTTCTGATATTGAAAAATTACAGGAAAATTTAGTTATCAGTCATGCCTGCGGTATGGGAAATGAAGTTCCGCAAGAAATTGTGAAACTCATGCTGCTTTTAAAAATTCAGGCATTGAGTTATGGTAAAAGCGGTGTGCAATTGATCACAGTTGAAAGATTAATTTCTTTTTTTAATAATAATGTTCTTCCCGTTGTTTACGAATTCGGTTCTCTTGGTGCATCAGGTGATCTTGCTCCTTTGGCACATTTATCTTTACCGTTATTGGGAAAAGGTGAAGTCAATTATCAAAATAAAAAACAAAATGCTGCAGATGTTTTAAAAACATTAAAGCTGGAACCAATAAAATTACAATCAAAAGAAGGACTCGCTTTATTAAACGGCACTCAATTTATGAGCGCTTACGGTGTTTATTGTTTGCTGAAGACAGAAAAGCTAAATAACTGGGCAGATACAATTTCTGCTATGTCGTTAGATGCATTTGATGGCCGCATTGATCCTTTCAAAGAAAATATTCATACAATTCGTCCACATGCCGGACAATTACAAACTGCAAAAGCTATCCGTACAATTTTAGATGGCAGTGAAATTTTAAAGCAAACCAAAAAACAAGTTCAGGATCCTTATTCGTTCCGTTGCATTCCTCAAGTTCACGGTGCAACGAAAGATACAACTGCTTACGTGAAAAACATTTTTGAAACAGAAATAAATTCTGTGACGGATAATCCGACAATTTTTCCGGAGAGCGATGAAATTATTTCCGGAGGGAATTTTCACGGTCAGCCTTTAGCTTTGGGATTAGATTTTTTATGTATCGCCGTTGCGGAATTAGGAAATATTTCCGAGCGACGCATTTATCAATTGATCGCGGGTTTAAGAAATTTACCGGCATTCTTAATTGCGAAACCAGGTTTAGATTCAGGATTAATGATCCCGCAATATACTGCTGCTTCTATAGTGAGCGCGAACAAACAATTATGCACGCCGGCGAGTGTCGACAGCATTGTCTCCTCTAATGGACAAGAAGACCACGTAAGCATGGGTGCAAATGCCGCGACAAAATGTTTAAAGGTGATTGAAAATGTAGAACGCATTTTAGCAATTGAATTATTGAACTCAGCGCAAGCATTAGAATTCAGAAGACCACTTAAATCATCCAAGACAATTGAAAATTTACATTCTTCATTCAGAAAAAAAGTAAATTTCATTGAACATGATAAAATTATGTATAAAGAATTAGACGCCGCTCTTAATTTTTTAAGAGAAAACTAATGAGATCAAAACTCTCCATATTATTTTTCACCTTTGCCCTTTGTCATTTTACCTCTTCCATTTTCGCCTGTTCTTGTCCTTTAACCACTCTATCCATAAAAGAATGCGATAAGTATGATATTATTTTCAGAGGGAGAATTAAGTCGGATAGTTTATACGACGAGAAAAAAGGTTTCGCAAATTTTGAAGTACTTGAATTATATAAAGGTGTTATAGCCTCTGAGTTCAAAGTTTTGTTTGAATATGGAGGCGAATGCGCTCAGGTTTTTAATATTGGTGAAGAATGGATCATTTATGCCAATTATAAGCAAGCAGTAAATGCAAAAATGGATTGGTGCAGTCGTAGCCGCAAATATTTTAAAAATGATAAACTCGATTTTTATACTGTGACCTACGGAAATGATTATGCAACAGAATTAGATTTTCTCCGGAAACAATTAGGATTGCACAAACCTTTAAAGCCCGTAGAAAATCAAACTATTGGAGAAGGCAATATACTTCCTAATCAAACGCAATTTATTGTAACTTTACTCATATCAATAGTTGCAATGGTATTGTTTTATTATTTATTCAACAGATTTTTTAAATGGTAGAGAAAACAACAGAATCAGATTCTAATTACAATAACCTCGAGAACATGAGTGTTGGCGATCTGCTGCGCAACATGAATAAGGAAGATAAAACTGTTCCTAACGCAATTGAAAAAGTAATTCCTGCTATTGAAAATTTAATAAATGCAATTGTTGAGAAAATAAAAATAGGCGGCCGCTTATTTTACATTGGGGCAGGCACAAGCGGACGATTAGGAATCGTTGATGCTTCTGAATGTCCGCCAACTTATGGTATTGAACACGGACGCGTTATTGGATTAATTGCAGGTGGAGACACAGCAATAAGAAAAGCAGTTGAGTTTGCAGAAGATGATCTCAATCAAGGCTGGGAAGATCTGAAAGAGCATAACATAAAT
>JANYCL010000448.1 GCA_025360355.1 Sphingobacteriaceae bacterium | reverse complement strand
TTTATTAATAATTCTTGCTCTTTCTTTTTTAATATCTTCACGTAATTTAGAATCTTCTGTGCGATCGAAATAAATTTGCCCATCAACAATTGTATAATCAGCTTTTGCATAAATGCTCAATGGATTATCTGTCCACAAAACCAGATCAGCAACTTTACCAACCTTAATGCTTCCAACTTTATCATCAATATGTAATGCTTTAGCAGGATTTAGCGTAGCCAGTTTTAAAGCTTCTGTTTCAGTTAGTCCACCGTATTTAATTGCTTTTGCTGCTTCCTGATTTAATCTTCTTCCCATTTCTGCATCATCACTGTTGATACATGTGTTAACTCCCATCTTTGTTAAGATCGCAGAGTTGTAAGGAATAGCTTCCATTACTTCTAATTTATAAGCCCACCAATCAGCAAACGTAGATGCACTTGCACCGTGTGCTTTCATTTTGTCTGCAACTTTATAACCTTCTAAAATGTGGGTGAAAGTATTTACTTTAAATTTCATGCTATCCGCAACATGTAGTAACATGTTTATTTCGCTTTGCACGTAACTATGACAAGTAATATAACGCTTACCGTCTAATATTTCAGCGATCGCATCTAACTCAAGGTCTTTTCGTGGTGCAATTGTATTTAGTTTTTGTTTTGGTGCTAGTGAAGAAAAATCACTTTGTTGTTTTTTATAATTTTTCGCGCGGGTAAAAATATCAATGTAAACTTGTTCAACTCCCATTCGCGTTTGCGGGAAACGACTACCGGGCTGACTATTTCCCTGCTTAACATTTTCTCCTAATGCAAATTTTATAAATTCGGGAGCTTTATCATATTTCATTTCTTCTCCATTAAGTCCCCAGCGTAATTTAATGATCTGACTTTGTCCGCCAATAGGATTAGAAGAGCCGTGCAATAATTGCGCTGTTGTAACACCGCCTGCAAGTTGACGGTAAATATTTATGTCTTCAGGATTTACAACATCGCCCATTCTAACTTCTGCACTGCTGGCTTGTGCCCATTCGTTAACGCCGCCGCTTAATGCAATGTGTGAGTGTTCATCAATTATGCCCGGGGTTAAATGCATTCCTTTAGCATCGATCGTTTTTGCAAATGCTAATTTGGGCGCCTGGATATTTGGCGCGATGCGGACAATTTTTCCTTCTGTAATATAAACATCATATTCTTTTAAAACCGTATCGCCTTCGTTAGTCCAAACAGTTGCGTTTTTAATTAAAATTGCTTCGTAACGGTTCTTAAATTTTTGCATGACGGTTTTAAAAATACCTTCATCGGGCAATGGTTCTCCGTAAGCGGAGAAAGGATAAAACACTTTACCATAATTTGTTTTTTCTTTTTTGTCAGCGGGTTTTGGTTTAGTTGTATCGGCTGAAACAAAATTTAATTTAAAATCGAACCAATTACCATCGGCCCATTGTCCTTTACCATCAATTGATTTTTTTGTTTCATCGTAATTTCCGCTTAAGCGTGCAACTTTTGCGCTGTCGTATTCGAAACTAAATGTTGCGATGTTATTTTTGAAAACTGCATTCAATTTATATTTAGTCGTATCAACTTTTACGCTTCCTCCCAATTTAGTTGGTTCGCCATTGATAATTACTTTATAATTTTTTGCAGCAATTTGTATTTGATAATTCCCGCGGATATCAGGTGCGTTCATGTCATCGTAAACATTTCCTTGTCCGTTTACCCAATGCTGATAGATAACCGCATCATCTTCAAAAATATTTTTGTTCGAGATAAAAAAATCAGCGAACATATTTGCGCGTAAAGAACCTACTTGTGGTAGCGCGTTTACAAATTGTGCGGGATTAAAAGTTAAGGCTTTAAGAGCGGTTTTTTCTGACAGACCATATTTAATTGCCTTACGGATGTTCGGTAAAAAATCTTTTTTGTCTTTAAGATCTGCTGAGGTAAAACAAAATTGTATTCCGTTCTTTTCCATTTCAGCAGCGTTGCAAGGCGCCATTTCCCAATGTTTTAATTCAGATAAAGAAACTTGTTCCGCATCAAAAGGATCTTCTACATCTAAAGCTTCAGGATAATTTACAGGAATAATAAATTTAGAAAACAATTCCTGCATATCACTAATGCGTTGATATTCGTTCCCGCCGCCTTTAATTAAATATTTTACTCCGAATTCTTTTCCAATTTTTGCAGCGCGCATGGCATTGTACTTATCGTTTGCTTCAAATATGGGAGGTAAAGATTGCAAATTATTAAATGCTTCCAATGAAATATTATATTCGGTTTTGTTCGCATTTTCTTTATACCATTTTGCATCGTAATAAGTTTGTCGCAATAATGCAATTGCTCCCGTTAAAGAACCGGGATACATTTCGGGAGAAGTTCCTTTATTGAAAGAATAAAATCCTGCTGCTTTATCTTTAATGAAACTTTCATTTTCTTTTTGATTCGATACATTTACCAATGCGCCGCTTCCTCTCACAATTCATCTTTTTGAGAGGTTAACACAACACCAATTCCGCATTTGCGCAATTCATCAGCCTTATCTTTATTATGTGAAAATGTTTTGTAAGCATCAACATCTGCTCTGATCGCAGGATTCCAACCATATGCACCTTTTACAATTTCCTTCGGTGGAGCCGGTTTTTTCGGATCCATAATTATTTCAGCAAAACCATAAGTACTATACAGATCAATGAAGGAAGGATAAATATGTTTTCCTTTCAGATCATAAACCATTGCACCTTGCGGAATAACAGCTTTTTCGGCGACAGCAATAATTTTTCCATCCTGAAAAACAA
>JANYCL010000446.1 GCA_025360355.1 Sphingobacteriaceae bacterium | reverse complement strand
AAACAGACTTAATTCAAATTTTTCTTTCACGATAATATAATAACCGATAAGACTTGGAATGACAATGTTAATCAACCAAACCATTATAGCTGTTGTTACCAATGAAATTTCGCTTATTTCCATTCCGCCAAAAACCAAAAGTGCGATCGCCGCACGGACGGCTGGCTCAATAAAACTTATCATTGGTAAAATCGTGGTAAGCAAAAAATAAACACAAACTGAGGCGAGAAAAGCAATGTTAATTGGTCCTGAATAAAATATTTTAAAGATGAGTACAAACTGAATTGTGAAAACAATGTAGCGGATCAATGAAAAAGAAACCAAACGTACGATCGTTTCTTTTTTGAATTTATAGGATGTAGTTTTTTCACTCAAAGATCTTTTAAACAAACTGAAGATCCATTTTTGTAAGGCATCGAATTTAAAAACAAGTAGTACAAAAAGAGAAAGGAGAAACATGCAAGTAATACCAATCAATAAAAATTGCGCGGCGCTCAGGTCATTGGTCATATCGCATTTCGATAAAAGTGCAATTAAACCGAGAACAATTGTAATTGAAAGTTGAAATAATCCATTCGTAAAATGAAGTAAGGTAATCGTGCCGCGGTTCTCTGACTTAAAAAACAAAACTTTTGCCACGAATTCCGTTGCTCTTCCCGGTGCTAAATTTCCAACGCAAAGTCCTGCTAAAACAGATCTCACGGCTCTGCCATAAGTAATTTCTTCAACGGGTTTTGTAATTAATCTCCATTTATAACTCTCAATTCCCCAGTTTAAAGGAAGAAGAAGTAAACAGAAAAATAGCAGGAAGAAGGCAGTTGCAGTAGAAAAAGAATTTTGAATATGTTGTAGTTTTTCAGGAGTAAGATCATCTTTCAATCTCCAATAAATAATAGCGAAACTGCCTAAACCAATAAGGATCTTAACCAGCCATGTTATTATATTTTTATACTTACTGAGCAAAGGAGTAATTTATTCGTCTAAATTTACGTTATAATTAGCAAATGGCCACCGACAGAATTATATTAGGTATTGACCCGGGAACGGTTATTATGGGCTATGGTCTTATTCACATTAAGGGCTCAAATCCTGAACTGCTTAGTGCGGGCGTTATTAAGTTAGATAAGTTTGAAGAACATCCTGACAGGTTAAAAAAAATATTTGAAAGAACGGTTGCTATTATTGAAGAATATAAACCTGATGAATTAGCAATTGAAGCGCCTTTTTTTGGAAAGAACGTGCAAAGTATGCTAAAATTAGGAAGAGCGCAAGGAGTTGCGATTGCGGCTGCATTAAGTAAAAATATTCCGATCACAGAATACTCTCCAAAAAAAATAAAAATGAGTATTACCGGAAATGGTAATGCGAGTAAAGAACAAGTCGCGGCAATGTTGCAACAATTATTAAAATTTAAACAAACTCCTTCTCATTTAGATGCAACAGATGCATTAGGTGCAGCGATGTGTCATTATTTCCAGAATAGTAATTTGAAATCGGGCGGTAAATCTTACACCGGATGGAAAGCTTTTTTGACAGATAATCCGAAGAGGAAGGTTTAGATACATTTAAAATAATCAAAGGGCTCTAAACAATCCTGACATTGATAAAGTGCTTTACAGGCCGTGCTTCCGAACTGCGAAATAAATTTTGTGTTTTTTGATTTGCATCTTGGACATAAAACAATTTTAGCTTTTCCTGTTAAAGAACTTTTATCTGCAGTTGAATTTTCGGGTGGAGCAATGCCGTATTTTCTTAATTTTTCTTTTGCTTCTTCGGGGATCCAGTCTGTTGTCCAGGCCGGAGAGTAAACAGTTGTGATCTTTAAATTAGGAATTCCATTTTTAGTGAGAACTTCTTTAATATCATCTTCCATCTGTTTCATGGCCGGACAACCACTATATGTTGGCGTGATCTTTACCTCTACATTTTCTTTATCAATAATAATATCACGGATCACACCAAGTTCTGCAATTGTTATGACAGGAATTTCCGGATCAGGAATAACTGAAATAAGTTCTAATATTTTTTCTTTGCTTAACAAATTACAAAATAAAAATAGCGGCAATGATCATGATGGCAATTATTACAAGGTACTGCCAGAAGTCGACAAAATAAGGCGAATATTTTTTCCAGGATTCTTTGAAGCTCATAATAATATCTCGACTACGCTCGACATGCGCCAACCGAAGTTAGCTTAATAATTTTATTATTTGCGGTGGGAAAGTTACTGAAATCGCCTGATAATTCGGCGATTTCAGTAATAAATTCATTGTCTCCCGTACTTCGACATTCATCTTTTTGTCGATCATACACAATTCCGGCCTCAAAGAGTGCATTTTGTAGTTCTTGGCGTTGCGTATAGTCGCCAGAAGCCCACATTTCACGAAGGTTACAGGCGAACTCAAGGCTTACAGAAATGAAGTCTTCCAACTTCGACATCTCTATTTTATTATTTGCCTTTTGTGCCTCTAATTCTTCGGTTTCCTTCTCGAACTTGGCTTTATACTTATTGTAAAGCTCACCCGTCAATTCTTCCAGTATAAAACGCTCCTCCAGTCTTTCGAGTTTTTGACGGGTATCCGTCATTTGACGGTTAATCATTTCCTCGCCTTCCTTAAGTCCTGCGTTGTGATCCTGAAAGGTTAAATACAACTGCTCTTTTATTAAAGGAAGAAATGTTTTATCAATTCTATATCCCTCTAACATTTTTGCAAACTTGTTATTCACTTCGTTTGCATTGCGATTGCATTTACATCCCGGTGTGTTGCATTTATAATAAGACACGTTCCATCCGTTTGCGATGTAGCCTCTCATCGGTTGGTTGCAGGCAGAACACTTCATAAATCGCTTTAAAGCGATCTCAGGGCGTTCCTTTTTGGTTTGTAGGCCGAGTTTCTTTTCAGCCATGATGTTGTTGGCTTCTAAAAAAATAGTTTCTGAAACTATTTTCTCATGCTTACCATCTACCACTTCACCTTCCAATGCTTTATGCACCATCTTCCCACAGTAGAAAGGGTTTGTCAGTATTTCTCCGATTCTCCGAAGGCAATAATTCAGTCCGTAGCTTTTAAGACGTTTTTGTATTTCAACATTAGGCATCCGTTCTTTGGCTTTCCAATAGAACATTTTTTTAATGATTAAGCCTGTATCGTTTACCACAATTTTACGTTCCTTATTATGCTTTACTGTATCATAACCAACGGGCGAAGCAGTTACCCATTCTCCTTGTATCAAATGTTCTTTTACTCCTGCCATGCATTT
>JANYCL010000034.1 GCA_025360355.1 Sphingobacteriaceae bacterium | reverse complement strand
ACTGGAAAAACAGTTGGATGATCAGAAAAAACTTGTTGATGAAATGAAGAGAAAAGCAGAACAAGGCTTGACTCAACGACAAGGAGAAATGCTTGAACTTGAAATTGAAAATTGGCTGCAAACGCAATTTCCTTTAGATTCTATTGAAGAAATAAAAAAAGGTGCACGTGGTGCAGATTGCATTCAGGTCGTAAATACAAGAACAAAACAAAAATGTGGTTCAATCTATTATGAGAGTAAAAGAACTAAAGATTTTCAACAAGGGTGGATAGAAAAGTTTAAAGCAGACATGAGGGAGAAAGGTGCGACTCTTGGTGTGTTAGTAACAGAAGCTTTTCCTAAGGATATGGAAAGAATGGGTCAGCGTGAAGGAATTTGGATCTGTTCATTTGAAGAATTTAAAGGACTTTGTTTTGTATTGAGAGAAACAATAATATCTATGGATAGCATTGCTTCCAGTCAGGAAAATAAGGGAGAAAAAATGGCGATGTTATATAATTTCCTTACCGGAACAGAATTTAAAATGCAGGTTGAAGCCATTGTTGACGGATTTACATCAATGCAAAGCGACTTGGATAGTGAAAGACGTGCCATGGAAGGCATTTGGAAAAAAAGAGAAAAACAGATCCAAAAAGTTCTCTTAAATACAACTCACATGTATCAGGCGGTTCGTGGCATAGCAGGTAATGCTATTGGACCAATTCAATCTTTAGAACTAGGAGAGTAATGAACGAAGAAGACGAAATGTGGAACGATCCGGAAAACTGGAGACTAGGTTTTTTGTATTTCAATCCAAAAGATAAAAGAATTTTTGTGTTAAAACGTTTGCCTGGAATGGGTTTAACTTTAAATTTTGGGAATCCCTACTCTATTTTCCCTATAGCTTTGATTGTGATCTTAGCGATTTTTTGTAGTAAAAGATAAAATTCTACTTCTTCCAATTCTCAAAGCTCATTTCAAATTTAATTTCGCCTTTGCCGTGAGTGCCGATTTCTTTCCATCCGCTTTTTCTGTAAAATTGCTCTGCTCTTGTTTTAGGAGATGTTCCTAACCAAACCGGTTTTTGAGTTTGATCAAAGTACCAATCGAGCATTATTTTCTGAAGTTTAGTACCAATTCCTTTTTTTTCAAAATCAGGATTCAAAAACAAAGCCCAAATATTATTTTCTTTCAGATCCACAATTGCAAATCCGACAATCTCCTTGTTAATTTCACAAACCCAACCTTTCCCTCTTACATTAATAAATTCTTCACAATCCTTATCACTAACTAAAGCAGGATCAGAAAGCATATTCTCCTTTACAGAATTCCTGACAACTTGAATTTGTCTGATGTCGTTACTATTTGCTTCTCGGAAAACCATTTACTTCTTTTCATTTTTTACTTCCCTTTTCATTAACAGATCATTTTGAGGATCGTTCCCCAAAACAAAAACATGTTTGTCAAAAACTTCGAAGCCCCATCTTTCGTAAAATTCTATTGCTTTAGGATTGTGTTCCCAAACACCGAGCCAAATTGTATCCAGAGCGTTTTTAATAGCGTGGTGAATGTTTTCCTGAATTAAAATTGCACCTATTTTTTTATTTTGATGATCCTTACAAACATAAAGGCGTTCAATTTCAAGCGCTTTATCATTAATCTCCTTAGGAATTTTACTTTGTTTTGATTTGCTGTATCCAATTACTTTTTCATCAATACTCGCGAGAAAAAAAACAGTCTTCGCATCATTTAGTTCAGTTTTTACAATACCCAGATTAAATTTCTCATCCAGATATTTATCCATGTCTTCTTTTGTGTTCTTACTTGCAAAAGTCTCAAAAAAGGTTTTCCTGCTTAAGTCAACAATAACTTCTGCATCTGCAAACTCGGCTACACTTATTTTTACACTAAAAGCTGTCATTTTCTTAAATTTTGCCGTGTTAAATTTACCTATTTAAACGAAATAAAAATTAAAACATATTTATTATATTTACGTCCAATGGAAGTACCGAAAAATGCAATAAATATAGAGGGGTATTGGACCTGGATGGGATCGGATGGAATTGCACGCACAAAAGTTAAACCTGACTCAGAAATAACCCTGGAACAAGCCATTGAAAACGGAAAAGCCGTAACTTCATTATTTATCGATAAAAAATTCCCAATTCTTATAGATTCAAGAGGAATACGCTCAATGACACGAGAGGCGCGCGAACAGTTTTCACTTAATGGCCGCGAATCAAAAACAAGTGCTTTTGGTATCATTATTAAATCACCTCTAAGTCGCGTTTTAGGAAATTTCTTTATGGGAGTAAACAAACCAACGGTTCCTACCAGATTGTTTGATAACGAAGATGACGCAATTCAATGGCTAAAAAATTACGTATAATTTGAACGGCGAAAATAACATATCCTTATCACATGATAAACGGGCTAACGAAATATTGGAAGTTATCTTATCGTTCGCCCGACTCGATTTTGCCCAAAAAGTTTCCATTAGCAGTGATGACGATGTACTTGATGGAATTGGTGCCGGGGTAAATATGTTAGGCGAAGAATTAAAACATTCTGCTCTCACCATAAAAGAAAAAGAACAGCTCATAATTGAAAAAGAACATCTCCTGAAAGAAATTCATCACCGCGTTAAAAATAATCTTCAAATTGTATCCAGTCTTCTTAATTTACAATCGGAAAATATTATTGACGCGAAATTTCTTGAGTTAATAAAAGAAAGTCAGAACAGGATCAATTCAATGGCACTTGTGCATGAGATGTTATATAAGTCGGTTGATCTGAGTAAAGTTGATCTAAAGGAATACATTCAGGTATTAACCGGCAGCGTTAATATGTCGTACTCATCACCAACAAAAGCAATTAATTTTAATTATGATATTGAAGCCGGTATTTTTTTAGGGGTTGATACGATGATCCCGATCGGTTTAATGTTAAATGAAATTTTAAGTAATTCGTTCAAATATGCTTTTCCAGATAAACAAAATGGAATTATTTCAATAAAATTAAAGCGTGACAAAAACAATATCGACTTGATCGTTTTTGATAATGGGATCGGTTTAAAAAAGAATTTTGATATAAAAAAACAGGGAAGTTTAGGAATGCAATTGGTTCACATGCTTGGCGAACAGATCGACGCAAAGATCTCAGTAAAATCAGAAGAAGGAACACATTACGAAATCAATTTTACAATTCAGTAAATGCAGTCAACGATCTTAATAATAGAAGATGAAGAAAGTTTAGCCAAAACACTTTTACTTAATCTTGAACTTGAAAACTACATTGTGAAACTCGCTAAAAGCGGAAACGAAGCCCTTCAATTATTTACCGATCATCACAAGAGTTTAAATTTAGTTCTGTTGGATGTAATGCTGCCCGAAATAAACGGATTTGAGTTATGTCAGAAATTCAAATCTCTTGATCCAAAAGTTCCTATCATATTTTTGACTGCTAAAAATCAAACCTCTGAAAAAATATCTGGCTTAAAGTTGGGAGCCGATGATTATATAACAAAACCATTCGAACTGGAAGAATTATTATTAAGAATACAAAACGTGATTAAGCGTAATTTTAAGACTGAAAATTCCGTTTTTGTTTTTGGAAATTGCTCAATTAATTTTGAAACTTTTGAAATTAAAGATAGTTCCGGAGAAATAAGCACTTTGTCGAAACGGGAGATCGGTTTGCTTAAATTATTAACGGATAACGAAAATAAAGTCATTTCCCGTGATGAAATAACAGAGAATTTGTGGAGTGAAAAAGAAAATTCCTCTTCACGAACCATCGATAATTACATTTTAGGTTTCCGTAAATATTTCGAGGTAAACGCCAAAGAACCAAAGCATTTTCACTCTATACGGAGTGTTGGCTATAAGTTTACTCTATAAGTCTCCTTTTTTCCAAAACTATTGATAAAATAATGTTCATTTTGAGCTAAAATGATATTATATTTATGACCCTTACAAGACCATAAAATTTCTATGAATACACTCAATAATTATGCCTGCGGACAATGGGTTGCGGGTTCAGAAAAAGGACAAGATCTATTTAATGCAATTACCGGCGAAGCCATTGCTACTGCAAGCAGTAAAGGTTTGGATTTTGGAAAAATGTGCGACTACGCTCGTACAGTTGGCGGACCAAAACTCCGTAAAATGACTTTCCAGGAAAGAGGAATGATGTTGAAAGCATTAGCTACACATTTACTTAGTAAAAAAGAAGAATTTTATAAAATAAGTTGGGCAACAGGTGCAACCCGTATTGATAGCTGGGTAGATATTGAAGGTGGTATTGGTAATTTATTTGCTTACGCTTCATTGAGAAAACAATTTCCAAACGAAACTTATTGTTACGAAGGTGATGTTGCACGCTTAAGCAAGAATAATACTTTTATTGGTCATCACATTTGCGTACCGAAAGAAGGCGTTGCTATTCATATCAATGCATTTAATTTCCCTGTGTGGGGAATGTTAGAGAAAGTTGCGGTGAATTGGTTTGCGGGTGTGCCTGCAATTGTAAAACCTGCAACTGTTACTTCTTTTTTAACAGAAGCTGTAGTAAAAGAAATTATTGCAAGTAAAATTTTACCTGAAGGCGCATTGCAATTAATTTGCGGAAGTGCTAATGGGATTTTAGAGCATGTTCAAAGTCAAGATATCGTAACATTTACAGGAAGTGCATCAACAGGAAAAATGTTGAAAGCTCATCCCCGCCTCTTAGAAGAATCAGTTCATTTTAATATGGAAGCAGATTCACTGAATTGTTGTGTGTTAGGAAGTGATGTTACACCTGATAAACCTGAGTTTGATATTTTCATTAAAGAATTAACAAGAGAGATCACAACCAAAGCCGGACAAAAATGTACAGCGATCAGGAGAATAATTGTTCCTGAAAATATGGTTGAAGATGTACAAATTGCTTTGGGAAAACGTTTAGCACAAAATATTATTGGAGATCCGAATGTAGAAGGTGTTCGCATGGGATCTTTGGCCGGACAAGCACAATTAAAAGAAGTAAAAGAAAAAGTTGAGCAATTAAGTAAATCACAAAAAATAATTATTGGTGATTTTGAAAAGTTTGAAGTGAAAGGTGCGGACAAACA
>JANYCL010000418.1 GCA_025360355.1 Sphingobacteriaceae bacterium | reverse complement strand
TCCCGTCTTGGTTCCAATCGTATTTAGTGATAATATCATTATCATACAAAAACTTTGTTGAAAGAGATGCGGTGAAATATTTCGAAATTTTTATTGTGATCAAAGTATTCCAAACAACGTCAACACAATTCGCAGGATTATTATTATACGCATCAAAAAAATCAGCATAAGTATCAAAATTCAAAATTTTAGTAAGATCTTTTTTGAAACGTACTGTTAACCTTCCTCCAAATTCATATCTGATTTTTTTTCCGGGCGTAACAATATTTCCGGATGGATCCAGAATTGCTTTTTGAACTCCATAATCACCATTATTCGCCATGACCTGATCAGTCACCATCGTAATTTTTCCAGCGATCGGTGATAAAGTAACTGAAAAATATTCTACCGGTTTAAAATCCAAACCTAAAGCTAACTGAATATAAGCAGGTGACGCAAATCGTGAAACCGGAGTTTTTAAAGTGTCTCCCGAATATTTATACCCATCAGAAAACTGCGATCTGAAATCGAGCATTCCAGAATAATACCAATATTTACCGAAAGCCTTTATATCTAATTTCGACATAGCAAAAATTTGATCCACATTCTTTTGCCAGTTTTTAGAATAACCAAGTTTTACAATACCATATTGACCGTCAAATTTATTTGTCCATTCTATTTTACCCTTTTTGTAAATTGCCTCGGCATTTAATATTGATGAAAAAGCAATATTATCCTGACCTCCGCCCTGCCAATTACTCATTGATGTTTGCGCAAGATTTAATCCGAAAAAACCGGATTTCTTCCAATAAGAAGTATCTTTTTTTACAGGAACCACTGCATCCTGCGCCTGAATAAAAATTGAAATTGAAACGAAAGCTAAAACTAAGATCTTTTTCATAAAATAAATTTGTGCGAAAATAATATTTTTAATTAAAAACTGCATCAGAGTAATCCTTTACAATACCATAAAGAGTGTCGCGCTCTATAGGTTTTCGACCAACTTGCTTAATTAACGCTACCAATTCTTGCGTGGTTAATTTAGGATTCTGCTCTTCAGAACCTGCCATGCTGTAAATTTTTGTGGTATCATCAATAGTTCCATCAAGATCATCTGCACCAAAATTCAAAGCCATTTGCGCTGTGCTTCTTCCTATCATTGCCCAATACGCTTTTATGTGAGGAAAATTATCTAAATAAATTCTTGCAATTGCATAATTACGCAGATCTTCAATAACAGAAACTTCAGGAACGTTTGACATCTCATTGTCTTTGTTACGGAATTTCAAAGGAATGAATGCATTGAATCCCTTTGTTTTATCTTGCAAAGCGCGCAATCTTTCCATGTGATCAACTCTGTGCTCAAATGTTTCAATATGTCCGTATAACATTGTAGCGTTCGATTGATTTCCCATTTTGTGCCAGATCTCGTGAATGCTTAACCATTCTTCCGTTGTACATTTTCCTCCTGCAATTTTATCACGGATATCTTTATCAAAAATTTCTGCTCCTCCACCGGGTAAACTATCTAAACCAGCTTCTTTAAAATGTTTTAATCCTTCTTCGTAAGTAAGTTTTGCTTTTTTGAAAATATAATGGAACTCTACAGGAGTTAAAGCTTTAATATGAAGTTCCGGACGATGCGCTTTTATTTTTTTGAATAACTCAGTATAAAAAGCAAGATCTTGCTTCGGAACAACCCCTCCTGTAATATGAACTTCAGTTACAGGCTGACCATCATATTTTTTTATGATATCTAAAATTTGATCAACAGAAAGTTCCCATCCTTGCTCACGGTTTTTAATTAACCGCGAATAAGAACAGAACGAACACGAGTAAACACAAATGTTTGTTGGCTCAACATGAAAGTTGCGGTTAAAGAAAACTTTGTCGCCACTTTTTTTCTGACGCACAAAATCAGCAAGTGTTCCCAAAAAACTTAAAGAGCCTTCTTTGTAAAGTGTAACGCCTTCATCAAAAGTAATTCGTTCTCCGTTAAAAACTTTTTTAGCAATTTGTTTTAATTGCGACGAAACATGAGATTCTGCTATTATAACTTCGGGATGCGTTATCATAAGGCAAAGTTAAGCATTAAACCTTATTGACAATATAGCGTCAAATCATTAAATTTACATAAAATGCGTCTTTTAACTTTTATA
>JANYCL010000410.1 GCA_025360355.1 Sphingobacteriaceae bacterium | reverse complement strand
ATGCGTTCATGCTACAGTTACGAATGAGAAAGGCGCTACAGAAGATATCTGGAATACAAAAGATATTCCAGATTTCGGAAAATATGAAGAGGCTTTAAGCCATAATAAACAAATGAGTTCATCGAAACGTCAGCAAGCTTTAAAAGATGCAGGTTGCGAAGGTTTCCCGGTTAAGATGACAAAAAAAGGAAAAGAAGATGAAGATATGACAATGGAATTACAAAAAATGGAAAAGAAATCTTATTCAAAATCTGATTTTGAAATTCCGGCAGGTTATACAAAATCAGCAGGCATGGGAGCACCGGGCGGAATTCCGGGTGTGAAAACACAAGAAGAGATCATGAAAATGACACCTGAAGAACGCGCGAAGTATGTTGAGGAATTAAAAAAACAGTACGGGAAGTAGCTTCGACAGCTTCAGCTGCCATTTAGGCTAAATAAAAGATTAAAAGAAAAATATTAATTACTTAAACTCAAAATCATGAAAAAAAATATTTATAAAATTAGTACTGTTGTTTTCTTTGCTTTGTTGTCGTTAAACTCAAACGCACAAGAACCCACAAAAAAACAAGAAAAAGCCGTTGTAAAGGCGGAAAAAGCACAGGTAAAAGCTGATAAGGCTAAAGAAGAAGCGGATGAAGCAAAATATAAGGCGGATAAAGCTTCAGGGAATAAAAAATCCGCTAAGGAAGATAAAAAAAATGTGAAAGCTGATAAGGAAAAAACCAAAGCCGACAAAGCACAGGAGAAAGCTGATAAGGACAAAGAAAAAACTTTGTAGTCGCAATACGGTGGCTGGGCGTAACCGCAGCCACTTTTTTTATTTAAAACTCTTCACAAAATCAACCATATCCAAAATAACTTTTTGTTCAACGTTATTTGGTTTTTCATATTCGGCAGGGCTGCTTAATCCTTCACCTTTCATGAACTGGTGATTTAGTTTAGGGTAGGAGATGAACTTATTTTTTTTATCTGTAGACAATTCTTTTTTCCACCAATTAAAATCAACCATCGTTACCTGATAATCGCGTTCGCCTTGTAAAACCAATATTGGTTGTTTCACTTTTTTTGCAGTTTTAACCTGATCGTAATTTTTTAACGATTGCCAATAATAAGATGACGCACCAAGCGGAAGATCTTTTGCATCAGCTTTTTTTAATTCTTTTGGATCTTTAACTGTAGCCACTTGTAATTTTACTTTTTTGATGGCTTCTTTTATTTCTTTATCAGTACTGTCGAGCGTGCTAAAATAAGTGTACTGATCAACAACAACATCTTCAAGCATCCGTGCATTTCCGGCAAGCATTATGATAGCCTTGATATCTTTACTTTTCGTAGCGATCAACGGCGCGCACATTGCACCTAAACTATGTCCTGCAACAAATATTTTGGAATTTTTAGTTAACGGGTGATTTCTTAAAATATTAACTGCACTTACAGCATCTTCAATAACTTCTTCATTAATACCAACGTTTTGATCAAGTAATCTAACACCATAAGTCAAAGTCCGTTTATCATAACGCAAACTTGCAATACCGTTTGATGCGAGGCCTAAAGCAATATCTTTTAAAGATTTAAGCGGACCTGCCGTTTCATCTTTATCATTTGCACCTGAACCGGCAATTAGAATTACAACAGGCGGATCAGTAACATTGTTTGGTACACATAAAATTCCAGGCATTTCAAAAGTTCCGGTTTTCACAGTTAATTTAGTTTCGTATAATTTTGATGGAACATAATACTCAGGTAAAACATATGCGTTCTTGCTTTTGGGAGGAGCAAAAAACAAAGCGATAATTTTATGATAACGGTTGTAAGAAAATTTCAGATCGAGTTTCATTTTTTCAAAAGCACACATTATAAAAACAATATCAGTAGTGTCGTTTTTTTCGCTGCGGATGTTATCATACGATTTGTATTCGCCAACATAAGTTGGAAGCTTACTCCACATTTGCTGCATTATCGACGCGTTTATTTTATCAGTGATAGAAGTGTCAAAAAAAGTTTGACAACTATCAAACTGTTCGCGCACCATTTTTTTTAGGAAGGATTCAGATAATTCGCTGGATGTTTGACTTTTACTAATTACAGAAATCACTAAACAGAAAAGTATAAATATTTTTTTCATTAGAAGATTGGAGGCAAAATTAATTAACGCGTATTCTTTGCCCCACCTTTAAATAATAACGTTTCTGAGTACCGTTAAGTGAGCAAAGATCTTTATAGCTCATGCCATATTTTTTTGCAATTACATTCCAACTTTCACCTTTCATTACTGTATGGAATCCTGCATTAATAGGGTAGGCGTTAACTCCGTTTCTGGTTTTCTTCAATACGATCATGTTATCATACAATTTATGATCTGTAAACGAAATAAATGTAGAGGGATTTAAAGCATGACTTTTATATCTCACTTCAAAATGTAAATGTGAGCCCGTGCTGTGTCCTGTGCTTCCGCCTAAGCCTATTATTTGTCCGGATAAAACAACTTGGCCTTCTTTAACTTTAATACGCGATAAGTGCGCGTACACTGTTTCCAAACCGTTAGGATGCATTATCACAACAACATTGCCGTATCCTCCGCGTTTCTCTGCAATCCTTACTTTACCATCAAAAGCAGACACAACGGGATTTCCTTTTTCAAGATCAACATCAATACCTTTGTGCATGCGTTTCTCACGCCAGCCGTATAAAGAAGTAACAACACCTTGTCGTGGCGAAGTATAATAACTAAAACTTTCGCTTTCCACTTCAATAACTAATGATTCAGGAATATCGCTATCGTGAGCAGGAGGGAAGATGATCGATTCATCCAGATCCTCATAAAAATTAAGATCGGATAAACGTAAGTTCTTTGTTGAATCGGAATAAGAAATTAAACTATTGTAATAATTAACCAATTCTATTTCTCGTGAATCAATATATTCCAGATTCAATAACGAATCAACGATCTTAACTAAACGGTTCTTGTTGACAGGACCGGCAGAAGGTAATTCACCTGAAGTAAATTTTGATGTGATAGTTTGTACATAAGAAATGCTGGTTTGACCTAAGAAAAACTTTACGGCCAAAACAAAGATCAATGAATATGATATTTGCCTTTTCAATTGGATGTTTTGAAGGCTACAAGATAGTAAAATAATAGAAATCAGCAAGTTTGAAGGCTTACTTAAAGTGTCATGGAAATGTAATTCCAATAACTAAAACGTCCCTTCGACAAGCTCAGGGCAGGCTGACTCGTTCGGTCAAAAGGTAATACCAATGACCAAAACGTCCCTTCGGCAAGCTCTGGGCAGGCTGACTCGTTCGGTCAAAAGGTAATACCAATGACCAAAACATCGTCAATCTGCTCAACATTCCCTCTCCAACCTGTAAAAAAGGTCTCTAATTGCACATTTTGGTCTTTAACTGGAGAATTCACTATTGTTTTTAACAATTCCTTGAATTTTTTGGTGGTCAGTTTTTTTGATTTTTGACCTCCAAATTGGTCCGCATAACCATCGCTAAACATATAAACCGCCTTGAGTTCGGAGATATTAAATTGATGCTGCACAAATTGCTGATCGTATGGTGTTAATCCGGCAATGGCGGTTTTGGTTGCTTTAATTTCAACAAAGTCGCCGTTCTTATAAAAAAGATATAACGGTCGATAGGCACCCGCATAACTTAAAACGTTGCCTTGAATTTTACAAAGTGCAATATCACAGCCATCGCGGGACGCATCGGTTTGGTGTTGTTTAAGAGCATCTTTAACCTGTTTATTAATACTGTGAAGTATTTCTCCCGGTTCGTTGTGAATTTT
>JANYCL010000395.1 GCA_025360355.1 Sphingobacteriaceae bacterium | reverse complement strand
GGAAAAATTTTTGAAAGGGATTCATTGGAAGAATATGGTTTTACGGTCTTCACTAAAATAAATAAATTAACACTAAAAGAAGGAAATGTTATTCTGGCAAAAATGAAAGTCAGGAGTGCAGAGAAATTAAAAGGTGTTGAATTTAATTACAGTGTACACGACCAAAGGGATTCTACATTATTTTTCGGAAGTACTGATTTAAGTAGATTTTACAGGAAGGATTCGACGGGTTATTGGGTTTACACCGAAATTTTTATTGGCTCCGATCTCAATAATTGGTTACGGAAAAATGGTAAATTAACTTTTTTCGTATGGAACCGTGGTGTAAATAAATTCTCTGTAAGTGATTTCGAAATAAAAACGATCGACTACTGGCCTGCAAGATGGAGTTGGTGGAATTAGCCGGTTAAAAGTAAAAGGTTAAAAGTGAAAAGTTTTTAACTTACTCCTTTAACCTTCTACCTTTCACTTTTCACCTACAATCCGAAACCGTAAGAAGCGATCATTCCATTAGGGTACGCTCCTTCTACTAAAACATTTCCTTTTTTATTCTCCAAAGCTTGTTGAACATCAGTGGCTGTAAACACCTTTTTCTTATTAATGCTTGTGATCACAAAACCTTCTTTCATACCAACGCTTGCTAATTTTCCACCTATAAGTTTTGCAATTTTTACGCCATTCTCCAAACTGTGTTTATCTAAATAATCTTTATTCACTTCTTCAAATGTCGCGCCTAAACTGCTTGAGCTGGTTAAAACCGGGACTTCTTTTTTAATTACCTCTATTCCGTTCTTAACAT
This sequence comes from Sphingobacteriaceae bacterium, assembly GCA_025360355.1. GTDB lineage: Bacteria > Bacteroidota > Bacteroidia > B-17B0 > Aurantibacillaceae > JAHEYG01. Next base: position 6,725 of record JANYCL010000395.1, on the reverse strand, counting down.
TTGTCAAAGTGACAGAAAGAGTTATTTCTTTTTCATTTCTGATAACTGTAACGTCGACTTTATTACCCGGACGGTATTTGCTAACTTGTTCTTGTAATTCAGATACGCTTGTTACTTTATTATTTTCAACTGTTGTAATAATATCGCCAATCTTTACGCCTGCTGATTCTGCTGCGCCATTGCTAACTAAACCCTCAACATAAGCGCCTTTTAATTGCTTAATGTGTTTTTGTTCTGCGAATTTTGAATCGATATCTTTAATATTAACACCGATATAAGCCCTTTGCACAGTACCAAACTCGATAAGATCTGAAACTATTTTTTTCACAATACTTACCGGGATCGCAAATGAATAACCCTGATAAGCGCCGTTGTTCGACATTATGGCTGTATTAATTCCAATTAATTCTCCATTGGTATTTACTAAAGCGCCACCGCTATTTCCGGGATTAACAGCTGCATCGGTTTGAATAAAGGATTCGATAGGAAATTGACCTTTAGATCTGTCGCCTTCCAAAACATTACTTCTTCCTTTAGCACTTATGATCCCTGCAGTAACTGTTGAGTTCAGATTAAAAGGATTTCCAACTGCCAAAACCCACTCGCCAACTTTTAAAGCATCACTATTTCCATAAGAAATAAACGGTAGATCTTTTTCTTTGATCTTCAAAAGAGCGATGTCGGTACTTGGATCCGTACCAATTACTTCTGCTCTATAACTTCGTTTATCGTTTAGCATTACATTTATCTCATCGGCACCGTTAACTACATGATTATTTGTAACAACGTAACCATCATCCGATAAGATAACTCCCGAACCGCTGCCTTCTAAAACATAAGATCGGTTACTGTTCCCGTATAAGAACTGTTCAAATGGATTATAATTTAAATTATTATTTTGAGAAGCCGTCGTTCGTATATGAACAACTGCGTTAAGTGATTTTTCGGCCGACATGGTGAAGTCGGGATTATTACCAACATTGCCGCCCGAGTAAGAGGTATATACAACGGGTGCTTTTTGGGTTAGAGTTACTGCACCTCCTGCAGTTTGTTGATGAGTTATAAAGGAGGTACCAACTAAGGCAAAAACGCCTCCTAAAGCTGCTACTAAAACGGTTGAAACTAACTTTTTCATGGTATATTTTTTTAATTTAAAACTATAACACAAAATTAATTCCGAAATTACTCTTGTCAACTTCTTTTAACAATACTTAACTGGGGTTCAGCTAAAATTACTATCTTTATACTGCTAAAAAATGCAAATAAGGCGCAAAATACCCACCTTCGTTTTCGGATTATCGATCGGACTAATTATTGGCGTTGGTTTTTTTATTTTTAAGATGGACGATTATTTCAGTAAAATGAAATCAGCTTCAGCAAAAGAAATAAAAGTAATTGAACAACCTGTTCAACAACCGGAAAAAGAAGAACCGAAAGATGATAAGGAACGGTATAAAATAAACACAAAAGTTTCTCCGTACACTAATTACAAAGAAGTAGATAGCTTAATAAGAGAAGGAGACGGAGAAGTTAATTTAGCGAAAGAAGAATTTATTTCGGTAAAGAACTTAAAGTTAATTGACTTAGATAATAACCAAGCAGATACATTAGCGGCAAATCTTGCAGGCGTAAATCATAATGAGAATACAACTTTATTTTTTGTTGAATTTTGGAAAACACCTTTGAATTCGAAAGGATATCGTATGACAAGGAACAGAATTATATTGTATGGCTTTTCGGATTTTTCATCATTGAACTTGTATAAAGTAGATGATGTTTATTATTTGAAGAGTGAGGAACAGGTTTATAAAGTTTCTGCAAATTCAGAATTCATGCCGATGGATAAAGTAAATAATGCGGATCTTTTAACTAGAATAAATTAATGCAAATTAGTTTTGATAAATATCAGGGAACGGGTAACGATTTTATTTTGATCGATAACCGTAAAAAGGAAATTCAACTTTCCGTTGAACAAATTGCTTTTTTATGTAACCGGAAATTTGGTATAGGTGCTGATGGCTTAATGTTATTGGAATTAGAACCCGGTGTTAAATTCAAAATGGTTTATTTTAATAGTGATGGGAATGAAAGCAGCATGTGTGGTAACGGAGGACGGTGCATTACAGTTTTCGCTAAAAAAATAGGACTCATCTCAGACACTGCAAAATTCATTGCTATCGATGGCGTGCACGAAGCAACAATCAATGATCAAAATTATGTTTCTTTAAAAATGAATGATGTAAAGAGTGTTGAAAGCGGTGATGACTTTTTTTATTTGAATACGGGTTCACCTCATTATGTAAAAATGGTGGAAGATGTAAAGAATTATAATGTTTTTGAAGAAGGAAAAAAAATAAGAAACAACGAACGTTTTGTAGCAGAAGGCACGAATGTGAATTTTATTGAAAAAACTGATGATGGAATTTTCGTCCGAACTTACGAACGCGGTGTTGAAGGAGAAACTTTATCCTGTGGCACGGGTGTAACGGCTTCTGCATTAGTTGCAGCGATGAAGGGAATATCAAACGAAAAAAATTCCTGTAAAGTTTCAACCTTAGGCGGCGACCTAAACGTAAAGTTTGATAAAGTTTTGGAAAGTAATTTTTATAATATTTGGCTCGAAGGTCCGGCTGAATTTGTTTTTAATGGAATTATTAATTTAAAAGAAGATTGATCTATGACAAAAACAACTTTAAAAAAAAATATTCACAAAGCTGTGGATGAAATTGATGACGCAACTTTGCTCGAAGCTGTTTATACTTTATTGAGCAGAGTATCACTTGATGATATTGAATGGACTGACGAAGATATTAGAATAGTTGAGGAGAGAAGGGCAGGTTATCTTTCGGGAAAGGATAAGGGTATTTCGATACAGGAAGCAAAAAAAAGATTGAAGAAGAAGTTCGGTAAATGAAGTATGATGTAATTATCTTAACCTCTGCTTATAATGACTTGGAAGATGCTGTTGGTTATTACGAAAGTAAAGTAATAGGATTGGGTAAAAAGATGGAGGCTGATTTTTGGGACTGTTTAGAATTTATTCATAGAAGACCCTTAACTAATAGGAAGAAGCATAAGTTGTATAGACAATCAATGTTAAGGAAGTTTCCTTATGCAATTGTTTATCAAGTGTTAGAGGAGGAAATAATTGTGTACAGGGTTCCGCATTTAAAAATGCAATCCAAAAAAAGATATAAAATTTGATTTCAGACACAAAATATTTAATTGCCTACGAAGATCTTAATGAAACTTCTGCATTGAATAAAGGAGCGTGGCTTGTGATCTTACACGCTTCACGCATTCCGCCACATGTTGGTTTAATGATCGATGGTAATTATAATTCGCTCACTATTAAAGAACGTGAATTGAATGTAAGTTCCGAAGCCATTCTTAAAACAGTTTCACAGAAAAAAATTGAAGCATTATTTTTAAAACTTACAAAGCATCCTGTTTTTAGCTCAGATTATCAGTTAAAAATATTCCAGGAGCAATTAAATCAATTTACTGCTGTAAAACCAAACGAAGCGACTTGTTTATCACCCCTTAAATTGTTTTTTGAAGAATTTTACGCAATAAGAAATAATAAAGAACAATTGTTTTATGATTTTATGGATGAATTGTATAGTAACGATTATATTACTGAGGCAATCGCAACGAATCTCATAAGTAAAACAAAAAGTAATATTTTTACATTACCTCACTACACCAATGAGGAACTACAGGAAAAGATAAAAAAAGAACGTTCAGCTTACTATAAATAATTCGTATATTCGTATAAATTCGTATTCGTAGGTTATGTTTATAAAAGGAGAAAATATTCATTTACGTGCTTTAGAACCTGAAGATGTGGATGTATTGTATAAATGGGAAAACAACCGCGCGATTTGGCATGTAAGTAATACACAAACGCCTTTTAGTCGTTATGTATTAGAACAATTTCTTGTGAATGCCCACGAAGATATTTATACAAACAAACAATTACGTTTAATTATTTCTCCAAATGATACGGAGGATGCAGTAGGAGCAATTGATCTTTTTGATTTTGATCCTTATCATTTACGTGCTGGTATCGGAATACTGATCGCAGAAGAATGCCGTAACAAAGGTTACGCGTATGAAGCATTGGAGTTATTAAAAGATTATGCTTTCAATAATCTATTGGTAAAACAATTGTACTGTAATGTAACCGTGAACGCTCCCTCAAGTTTACAATTATTCGAAAAATCAGGTTTTGAAAAGATAGGACTCAAAAAAAGCTGGAACCGAGTTTCCGCAACTGAGTTTGGCGACGAATGGTTATTGCAACTCATAAATAAATAATGTTGCGCAAACAGGTAATAATTTTTTCTCTCTCCTTACTTGTTCTTCTAATTGCATTTCAATGCAAAGAGCCAACGGGGAATTCGACTACAACCCAAACCAAAAAAGACACTTTAGTTTATTTAAATCATTCCGATACCGCGAAATATGTTGGTATGGACCAATGTAAACTTTGTCACCAAAGCATTTATAATTCATTTATTAAAACCGGAATGGGCAAGTCGTTCGATGTTGCGACGAAAGAAAAATCGGTAGCTGATTTTTCGCACCCGATTATTTATGATAAGAATAAAGATCTTTATTATTCAGCTTCATGGAAAAGTGATAGTTTATTTTTTACTGAATTCAGAATAAAAGGAAAAGATACTCTTTTCAAAAGAGTCGAGCAGGTGAATTACATTGTAGGCTCCGGACAACATACCAATTCTCATATTCAATCTGTAAATGGTTATTTAAATCAAATGCCAATGACTTTTTATGCGCAGAAACATAAATGGGATCTGCCTCCTGGATTTGAAGATGGACATAACACACGTTTCTCCCGTAAAATTGGTTTAGAGTGTATGAGTTGTCATAATTCATATCCCAATTTTGTTTTGGGTTCCGAAAATAAATACAACGGTGTGCAGGAAGGAATTAATTGTGAACGTTGTCATGGTCCGGGAAGTATTCATATTGCACAACGTTCAACAGGTTCAAAAATTGATGCAGCAAATTATATTGATTATAGCATTGTGAATCCTTCAAAACTTTCAATCGATAGGCAATTTGATGTTTGTCAGCGATGTCATTTGCAGGGAAATGCTGTTTTAAAAGAAGGAAAATCATTTTTTGATTTTAAGCCCGGAATGAAATTGAGTGATTACTTAACTGTTTTTCTTCCTAAATATAAAAATGCCGATGATGAATTTATTATGGCATCGCATGCGGATCGGTTGAAACAGAGTCAGTGTTTTATAAAGTCATATCAATCGGTGCCTTCGACTCCCCCAGGCGAACACACAAGCAGCTCAGGCACCGGTAAATTGAAACCTTATAAGGATGCTTTAACCTGTGTTACCTGTCATAATCCCCATGTAAGTGTAAGGGAAACAAATAAGGAAGTATTTAATGATGCTTGCCGGAATTGTCATGGTGCAGATAAAAAATCAAAGTTGGAATGTACAGAAAAAACTGTTGTGCATAAATCTAACTCAGCTAATTGTACTTCTTGTCATATGCCAATGTCAGGCTCAATTGATATTCCCCACGTAACGGTTCATGATCATTATATCAGAAAACCAATTACGCAGAATGAAAAAGATAAAATAAAGACGTTCGTTGGTCTGTATGCTATCAACGAAAAGGATCCATCCAATTTAACCAAAGCCTGGGCTTATATCAATCAATATGATAAATTCGAAAGTAAAACAGAATATTTAGATTCGGCGCAAAAATATTTGAGTGATAAAACAAAAGAAGATATTTTTAAGAATATTCATGCGTTGTTGCAATTAAATTTTTCAAAACAAAATTTCGCTCAGATCTTGAAATATGTAAATATGATTGGTGAAAACGAAATCTTTAAATCTTTTAACCTTAAATCTTTCAATAACCTTCACGCATGGACTGCTTATCATATAGCGGAAGCATATTCTAATACGAATGATGTGAACAGATCTGTAAAATGGTTTGAGAAAGCGGTTGAATTAGCACCTTATGTTTTGGATTTCAGAAACAAATTAGGCTCGGCTTATATGAATGCAGGAAAAATTTCGGATGCTGAAAAAGAATTTGAATTCATGTTAAAAGAGCATCCGAAAAACATTTCTGCTTATACAAATCTTGGTTTTATAAAACTTTCACAAAATAAAGTCGCTGAGGCTGAGCAACTCTATAATAAAGCGCTGGCTTTGGATCCGGATTACGAACCTCTTTTATTAAATTTTGCAGGACTAAAAGCTTACAAAAAAGATTATAAAGGCGCGGTAGAAGTTTTGAATCAAATATTAAAGAAAAATCCCGGTAACACAAAAGCAAAAATGGCGTTACAACAATTGAAGAGTATGGTCTAGAAACGTCTGCCTAATTTTATATTTAAAAAAGGCATTGCTGTCCAATAATTCCATCTGGTAAAGTAGAAATAGTTGAAGCCGGAATGTATGTTTAAATTCATATATTGTAAACTAGGGTCCACGTCTCCTTGGGTAACAATTTTATAAAAAACTCTTGCTCCAACTTCAAAATCAATGCTAAATTTACCATTCGTTTTTTTTAATATTGCTTTTAAAATACTACCAATCTGCATTCTTTCACAAGTGTATAAATATTGTTTCGCTAAGCTATTACTAGCATAATATCCTCCTAAGCCATCTTTATAACCTTGTGTTGGTATAGCAAAATTATTGTATTGAATAGATTTTATG
>JANYCL010000394.1 GCA_025360355.1 Sphingobacteriaceae bacterium | reverse complement strand
TGCATCGTTAATGGAAATACATAATGTTGCAGGAAAACCGCGATAACCCTTAAAAGCAGGAACTCCACCGTTATCACGGATAAAATCCTCAGCAATTTTATCTAAAAACTTTGGTGTTACGCCGGGTTTTACTTCTTTAGCTGAAGGCGATATTATTTCGGTGGATTGCGGTGTAAAGAAAAATGGTTTTTATGGAGATCACGCTTATTCATTCGCAGTTGGTATAATAAAACCTGAATTAGAAAAATTATTGCAAGTAACTAAAGAAAGTTTATATAAAGGAATTGAACAATGTATAGCAGGAAATAGAATAGGAGATATCAGTTATGCCATTCAGCAACACGCAGAAAAAAATGGTTATGGTGTGGTTCGCGAATTAGTTGGACATGGTTTAGGAAAAAGTTTACATGAAGATCCCGAAGTTCCTAATTATGGAAAGCGGGGAGATGGTCCTAAAATAAAAGACGGAATGGTATTTGCAATTGAACCCATGATCAATTTAGGAAAGAAAAATGTAAAGCAATTGAACGATGGCTGGACAATAGTTACAGCTGATGGTTTACCTAGTGCCCATTTCGAACATGATGTGGCTATAGTTGATGGAAAACCAGATATCCTTTCGACTTATGCTTACGTTGAGGAAGCTTTGAAATTAAAATTATAAAAGATCTCCATTTTCAAGAACATATCCGCCTTTGAGTTGAGGCAAATGGTTAAAGTTCGCCAATCGCGCGAACTTTCTTTATTTAATAAAATACTCTTGTGGGTAAATTATTTTTTTGTGATATGTTTATTCATTTCAGTAAGCGCAAAATATATTTCGCCGACTTTATTCTGGCTTATTGCTTTTTTTGGTTTAGCTTTTCCTTATCTCATAATTCTAAATTTAATATTTGTGATTTACTGGTTAGGTCAATTTAGAAGAGAAGCGCTTCTATCTTTGGTTATGATCTTACTTTGTTTTTTTACGGTTCGGAGATACGCACAAATTACCTTTAGTAATAAAGGGTCAAATAATGATGTAAAAGTAACATCCTATAACTGTATGATATTTGATCTGTACAATTGGAGTAAGAATAAACAATCACGCAGTAATATTTTAAATTCATTAGAGGAAAATAACCCTGATATTTTGTGTTTGCAGGAATTCTACACTTCAAACCGTCCGGAAGGTTTAAATAATATTGATACGGTTTTAAATGTGGTGAATGCAAAGTATTATCACGCCGAATACACAACCATTCCGCAAAAGCAGGATTATTTCGGAATAGCTACGTTCTCAAAATATCCCATTATTAATAAAGGAAAAATAGTTTTCAATACCAGATCAAACAACATTTGTATTTACACTGATCTGCTTATTGAAAAAGATACTGTAAGGGTTTATAATATGCATTTGCAATCCATTGGTTTCAGTTTGAAAGAGACGGCATTTGTAGGAAACCTTCAGGATAAAGATGATGCAAAGGATGAATTGGAAAATTCTAAAAATATTCTCCGCCGTTTAAAGAAGGCTTTTATAAAACGTGCCGAACAAGCCGAAAAGGTTTCAGCAAGTATTAAAAATTGCAGATATAAAATTATTTTGTGTGGCGATTTTAATGACACCCCTGCTTCCTATGCCTATAATTTAATTTCAGAGAATTTAAAAGATGCGTTTATTGAAAAGGGGAATGGTTTTGGCAGGACTTACGTCGGAAAATTTCCTTCCTTCCGCATTGATTATATTTTGCACAGTAAAGACTTAAAGTGTACAAAATTTACGCGCAGCGAGGAAACCTTTACCGACCACTATCCGATAACTGCTTATTTTAAAGCAAACTGAGTTTTCTTCATTTTATTGTGTTGAGATCTTAAGGCAATAAAATTTTATTGTGACCGTTAATTTAACATGATCCAATTAAAATACCTGGCGCATTCCTCTTTTTTGATCACCTGTGGTAAAACAAATCTCGTTTTTGACCCTTGGTTAAAAGGCCCGGCGTATTATAAACAATGGTTTTTATGGCCGCTTGCCGCTATGGAACCAAAAGATTTGGAAATAGATGCGGTTGTTATTTCTCACGGACATGAAGATCATTTACATTCTGAAACTTTAAAAGATATACCTAAAAGCGCTGAATTGTTTTTTCCTTACCAATGGCGTGCCGGGATAAAACCTTATATGACTCACATGGGATTTGAGAAAATAACTGAAGCTATTAGTTTTAATACTTATTCGGTTAACGATGTAAAAATAACTTACATAGGTTTTTCTTTAGAAAGTGTTGTTGTGATCGAATATAAAGATGAAGTGCTTGTAAATATTAACGATGCTTTAAATTCAAATCATGAAAATGCAGTTGATTTTATTTTAAACGAAATCGAGAAACGCTGGCCTAAAATAACATATTTGCTTTCGGGTTGGAGTGGGGCAAGTTATTTTCCAAATCAGATCCGTTATCCAGGGAAAGATGATGTTGAGATCGGAAAATTGAGAGAACAATATTTCGCGAATAATTTCTGCAGGTTTGTAAATATATTGCAGCCAAAATTCGCAATCCCTTTTGCTTCTGGTTTTGTGTTACTGAAGGAAGAGAATAAATGGATAAACCATATTAAATTTCCAAGAGAAAAAGTTTTTGAATATTATAAGGAACATTTTAAAGACAGTAATTATTCTGAATTCATTGTTCCTTATCCAGGAGATATAATTTCTGATGGGAAAATGGAAATAAATTCTGAATTACATTCTTTAGGCGAAAGCGCTCAATACGACCTTGCTTATAGACATTATCAAAATGAATATATTGAAGCTAACCGTGTAGAATACATTGATGAAGCAGAGATCCCAAAATTGGTTTCACAAATAGAATATTGGACCAATTTTAATAAACGTTTGTATCATTCAAAAGTTATCGAGGATGTTTGCTTTTCAGTTAAATTAAGTGACTGTAAAGAACAAACCTACATTAATGTTTATTTTGGAAACGAAAAATTAAATGTGGAAGCTTCTTCAGAACCATTGCTCGAAAGAAAAGTCTTAATTACAACTGCAGCTAAAAAATTATTGTTCGGATTTACAAAAGTATGGGGCGGAGATGTCTTAACTATTGGTTATGGATTAACAGCTCAGCTCTATGATCAACTTTCCTTAGAAAAGAATTTAGATATAGTTTGTATCCGTTTAATTACACGTTATCCGATCGCCAGACAAGATCTTTTAAAATACCCTTTGCGCGCTTTAATATTTTATACGCATAACCCAAAGCTGACTTCCCTTTGGATAAAACAAAAAATAGTTTTAAAACCTTACGTTAATAAATATCCATATAACGAACGTGATCACTGGATGCTTTATAACAAATGTGCTTTATGCGCAGTTTGTAAAATGCCTGAAATTAATTTAGCAGCTTACGGTTAAGGTCATGGTGAGTTTTTGCCGAACCATTATTCTACAACAACCTTAGTTCTGAATCTGTTTTCGCTTTGTTGAATTGTAATGAAGTATAAACCCTTCGAAATATCTGTCAAATAAATAAGGTGTGAATTCTCTCCTGTAACTGATTTTCCATTTTCTGTTTTTACAATTCTTCCAAACATATCAATAACGCTTATTGTGTAGGCGCCAATTTCCTTTATTGTAAAAGAGACTGTCACATTATCTTTAGCAGGATTTGGAAACACAAATACTTCTGAGTTAGTTGATCCAAATTCTTTTATGCCTGCACAAGGATCCACCATAATGTAAACAGAATCTTTTTTCATGCAACCAAAAGAATCTTCTCCGGTTACAGAATAGTATGTTGAAACAGTTGGACTAACAGTAATAGATGAGCTGTTAGAGCTTGTACTCCATGTATAATTTAACGCACCACTTACTGTTAATGACATACTATTACCGGTACAAAGTGTTGTTGTTGGACTCAAAGTTAAAACAGGCAATTGATTTACTGTAACAGTTAATGTTTGAGTTGCAGAACAGCCAACTGCATCGGTGCCTGTAACTGAATAAACAATAGAAGATGAAGGAGCAACTGTAATGGAAGTATTTGTTGAACTATTACTCCATAAATAAGTATTAGCACCGCTTGCATTTAATGTTGTGCTGTCATTCGCGCAAATAGTATCATTTCCGGAAACCATAACTGTTGGGAGCGGAGATACATTAACTGTAAATTGATCTATGTTTTTACAACCTAAAGCATCAGTACCGATAACAGAATAAGTTGTCATAGTAGTAGGACTAATAACAATTGAAGTATTTGTTGATGTATTGCTCCATGAATAAGTAGTTGCACCGCTAGCTGTTAAAGTTGTTGTGTTATTTAAACAGATTGAATTTGTTCCGGCAATTGTAACAGTTGGTAATGGATTAACTGTTATAAAAATGGTTTGTGTAAAGCTACAGCCTAATGAACTGGTTCCTATTACCGAATAAATAGAGGTTACAGTTGGTGTAGCGGTTATTGAAGTATTTGTTGAGCTATTACTCCATAAATATGTGGCTGCACCACTAGCTGTAAAAATAGCACTATCATTTAAGCAAATTGCATTTGTACCGCTAATAACAACAGAAGGAAGCGGGTTAACTGCTATGAAAATAGTTTGCGTG
>JANYCL010000383.1 GCA_025360355.1 Sphingobacteriaceae bacterium | reverse complement strand
CCAAACTAAAGTTGAATAAGGAGAACCTGTATTTATTCCGCATCCTGAAACAGTCGTTAATAATTTTACGGTGCCTGTAAATGTTGCTTTCCATTGTATATAAGGCGCAGTTGTGCAATTTGTTTTTCCGCAATTATCATTATAACAAAGTGTGGAGCCCGTTGAATTATTAAATAAAGTAAGTTCTGCATCCCAAGATTGACTTCCGCCAAAATCACTGCAATACGTCCATTCATAAACATCACCATTCGTAACTTTAAACAAAGTATAATTACCCGCATTCATGTACGGACTAATTGTTGTCCATGTTGAATTAGTTGTAGAAAATGTTGTGGAAGGATATTGTCCTGTTGAGTTAGTTGCTGTTGCAGGACAGCCACCGACACTGCATGTTTGTGCTTTACCGGTAATAGTTGTAAGAATTGCTAAGAGAGAAATTATTTTTTTCATGAGAGGCAAATTTACTCAAATTCCTAAGGGGAAATGGAAAATAATAATTTACTAAATCAATAAAGATTTTTTATTTTAAGACTTCGGGATTTAAAACCTTGGGTTCGCAGCCTTCAAGATGTTTGATTTCTATAGTTACATCATCGCCTTCTTTTAGTCCTGCTCCAAGAAGATCAATTTCAATTGCAGCTGAGCTAACTTCATCGCTTGTTTTATTTCCATTGACTGTAATTTCGCTAACACAAAATCCAATGCCATCTGGTCCAAAAGGATTCTGAACAAAAATGTTTTTGCCGTGATACTTCCCTTTTAAAATGTTAGGATTTTCTTTTTTAACATCGCTATGGCAAGCAGCCATTCCTATTAATAGAAAAAGTACGGCCGATCTTAGTATTACTTTTTTCATTGAACGAATTTTATTGAAATAAAAGTATTAAAAAAATCAATATTTACAACGTTTCTGGGTAATATTCTTATTTTTGTTGTGATAGAAATCATATGAAACAACTATTTTCCCTATTAAGCCTGTTTATTTTCGCGTTTTCCTATTCACAAAAGGATACGATGAAATCAATTTACAAGAATTTACCGGTACTTAAATTCTACACCATAACAACAGAAACTGTTACAGAAAAAGGTGCCGTTGTATATAAAGCAGGGGGGAAAACAGTTGACAAAGCTACGTATGAGAAGTATGAAGCTTCAGCAAAAAACATGGCACAATGTAAGCCTTGCATCATGGAAACCTATGATAAAAATAATAAACTGGCGAGTCGTGCAATTAAATATTTAGATTGTCCCGTAGGCTATTGGCTGAACTATTACCCTTCCGGGAAAATAAAAACAATAGGTTATTACCGCGAAAATGAGTCCGATATTTGGGATCCGCTTTGGGATGCAGGTTACTGCATGAAACACGGGTGGTGGACCGATTATGATGAAAAAGGAAAGGTCATCAAAAAAGAGCGTTACGAATACGGCAACTTAAAAGACTGATCCAAGATCAGCACTTCAAAATCACTACAGAATTTAATTTTATATTTGTTATAGAATGAAAATACTGGTGATAGAAGACGAAGCCGAATTACGCAAATCAATTAAAGAATATTTGTATAACGAAGGCTATGTGGTAGAATCGGCAAACGATTTCTTAAAGGCTTCAGAAAAAACAAGTGTTTACGAATACGATTGTGTTTTGGTGGATATTACTCTTCCGCACGGAAGCGGTTTGGATATCATCAAACAATTGAAAAAAGCAAATTCGGAGGCGGGCGTTATTATTATTTCAGCAAAAAATTCATTGGATGATAAAATTGTGGGATTAGAATATGGTGCTGATGATTATATAACAAAACCTTTTCATTTACCGGAATTAAATGCGCGCATAAAAGCTTTGCTGAGACGTAAAAATTTTGAAGGAAACGATGATATTAAAGTAAACGATCTCACTATTAATACACAAAGCAAAAATGTAATGTTGAATAAAGAAGATCTTAGCTTAACACAAAAAGAATTTGATCTGCTTTTATTTTTTGTCGCTAATAAAAATAAAGTAATAACTAAAGAAGCAATTGCAGAACGTTTATGGGGAGATGGAGTTGATAGTATGAACTCCTACGATTTTATTTACACACACATTAAAAATCTCCGTAAAAAAATAATTGACAAAAATGGTTTCGACGCCATTAAAACGGTTTACGCTATGGGTTATAAATTTATTGTTGAATGAACAGTTTATTAAATAAGACTAGCCGCTACTATATTATTTTTTCGCTGTTAATTTTTACAGTTGGAGGAATTATTTTCTTTTTTCAGATCAGGAGAATTCTGGATATTGATCTAACGGAAAGTTTATACAATGAAAAAAGATTAATTGAATTGGAGTTGGTGAAGTCAGGCAACCCGCTTGTAACAAAATTGGTTTACGGTAATAATTTAGAGATCGAAGAATCAAAAGAAAGAGTTGTAATACACGAAACATTAATAGACACTGTGTTGTATGAAACTTTAGAAGAAGAAACACTTCCGTTCAGACAATTACGTTTCGGATTAAATTCTGTAAAAGGAAATTATCTTATTACTATCCGGAAATCAACGTTGGAATCGGATGACTTGGTTGAAACCATCAGCAACGTTCTCATAATTTTATT
>JANYCL010000379.1 GCA_025360355.1 Sphingobacteriaceae bacterium | reverse complement strand
CAACAGCATTTACAACAGGTAAAGCATTTACAGTTACAGTTGTTGTTTGCGTATTTGTACAAGTTCCGTTTGCACCTGTTGTAAATGCTGTTGCTACCGGAACAAATTTATGTGCAGGACAAAGTGCAACACTCACCGGTTCAGGCGCAGTAACATATACATGGAACCCGGGTTCAATTTCCGGTAATCCGATCGTTGTTACACCAGGATCAAACACAACTTATTCTTGTGTTGGAACCGGAGCTAATGGCTGTACTAATTCTTCAAGCGGTCAGAACGTAATTGTAAATGCTCTACCATCTGTTACCTCTAACTCAGCAAGCATTTGCAGCGGCAGCGGTTCAGCTACTTTAACAGCGAGCGGTGCTTTCACTTATACATGGAACACAACTGCAACAACTGCAGCGATCATTGTTAATCCGGCTATAACTACAAACTATACCGTTACCGGTACTAACGCAGCGGGTTGTAATAATACTTACACTACGCAAGTATTTGTTGGTACATCTCCAACAGTTGCCGTTACAAGTGCTACAACTTGTGCAGGAGATCCAACTAACTTAACTGCAAGCGGTGCTTCAACTTATTCGTGGAGTACAGGTGCTAATACAACAACTATTTCTGTTTCACCGGTTACCACAACAATATATACTGTAACAGGAACTACAGGTAGTTGTACGGATGTTCAAACAACTCAAGTAACCGTTAACGCATTGCCTGGTGTTACATTAACTGCATCCTCGAATACCGCTTGTACAAGTGCTACGGGTGGTACTACCGTATCTTTAACAGGTTCGCCTGTTGGTGGGATTTATTCAGGAACAGGTGTTGTTGGTTCTACATTTACTACGCAAAGTTCTGCAGGAACTTATACAGCTGTTTATTCTTACACGAATGGAGCAACAGGTTGCGGCAACACAACTAGTTTTTTAATTAACGTGAATGTTTGTACAGGTATTTCTCAAGTATCATTTGATACTAACGGAAATATTTACATCATACCAAATCCTAACAATGGTTTATTTACAATTAACGCTAATGTTGTTGAGAAATATGATATCACCATTTACAATGCGATCGGACAACTTATTAAAACCATTCCGCAAAACAATAAATCAGTTAATGTTGACTTGACTGAATACGGAAAAGGTATTTATAACGTTGTGTTCAGCATGAATGGAAACTTTAAAAATGTAAAAGTGATAGTTGAATAAATTTTCCAAAAAATCTTTTTATCTTTCGGGCTCCGCAATTAACGGGGCCCGAATTATTTTATAAAGATCCTAAATGAGCAGTATAATTTTAACAGCAGATGATTACGGCGCCTGTGATTTCATAGACAACGGAATCATCCGCGCACTCCAACTTGAAAAAATAAATACCGTTACTGCATTTGTTACACATCCCGATTCTAAAGAACGCATGGAGTCCCTCATCGCCTTACGGGAAGAAATGAAACAAAAACACGGTTCATACACATTTAATATCGGTTTGCATTTTAGTCTGACCTCAGGAAGTTCTTTAACCGGAAAGTCAAGCTTAACTATTGATGAAGCAGGTGATGACGGTTTATTTGAATTCCACGAGGCTAAAAATTATCCTTTCGGAAAAATAAATACAGAAGATCTTCAAAAAGAATTAATAGCTCAATTAAATTTATTGGATGGCTGGCTTAAAGGAACTCTGATCGATCATGTTACCAATCATCATGGTATTACTTATTTGGATACAAATTTTTTTGATAAATATGTTGATACCATTTCAACTTATAAAGATGTAAAATATAAAACCAATCTTCCAATACGGAGTCCGATGAGTTGGTTGAAAAGCGACATGCGTGTTTGGAAGAACGGAATGATACTTGCCCCCATTGTTAAACAAGGAATTGAACTTGGTTTTTGGAAAAGGCTTCAGGATCTTACAAAACGAAAAATGGAAATAAGAGAGGCGGATGCTTACAGACTCCAGATCAATTATCCTATATTTTTAGCAGATACAATTTACGGATTACCTTTTGAAAAAAATTTAGAATTCCTAATGGGAGAATTGAGATCGAAAAATTATTCGGCTGAATTCATGTTTCATTTAGGACATCCAGGTCATGATGTAACAGACATGCAAAAAACAATTGATTCTTTGATCCCGCCTCATGGAATTGATACAGGTTATTTTTTAAACCGCACCAAAGAATTGGAAGCCTTAACACAGCTGGATCTTCCCGGGAAACTAACGGAGTTCGAATTACAAAAAATATTTTACGCACAAGCCTGATGGGACCCAATCCAA
Organism: Sphingobacteriaceae bacterium; assembly: GCA_025360355.1. Taxonomy (GTDB): domain Bacteria; phylum Bacteroidota; class Bacteroidia; order B-17B0; family Aurantibacillaceae; genus JAHEYG01. Next base: position 1,873 of record JANYCL010000379.1, on the reverse strand, counting down.
ATCTTTTATTAGAACTTGTAAAAATGCAAATGCCTTTTGGCAGATACAAAGGGTATGTATTGTGCAACTTACCCGTGAGTTATTTGGAATGGTTCAACCGCAAAGGATTTCCAACAGGGAAATTAGGTGTACTTCTCCAAACGATGTACGAAATTAAATTAAATGGATTGGAAGATCTGTTGAAGCCGCTAAAAAAATATTGACAAAAGAAACTTTATATCTTATTTCCTACACATGGCTCGCAATTGCAATCGCGGTTCATATCACCATGTTTTTTGTGACTGCACCATTTGGCAGACATACTTCTAACAAATGGGGCAAAACAATTAATAATAAATTAGGATGGATCATAATGGAAATGCCATCGTTGTTGATCATGTTATATTTTTTAGTTTGCGGAACAAATTCTTTTCACTCCTATGTTTGGATCTTATTTTCTCTTTGGATCTTTCATTATGCAAATCGTACTCTAGTTTATCCTTTCAGAATAAAATCTACGCCAAAAAAAATTCCGGTTTTTATTGTAATAAATGCAATTGTGTTTAATTTAATGAACGCGGGATTAAATGGGTATTATCTTTCACAATTAGCTTCAGTAAATGATTATAATTCTGATTGGCTTCAATCACCACAGTTTATTATAGGTTTTATTTTATTTGCGACAGGTTTATTTATTAATTGGAGATCAGATTCCATCTTAATTAATTTAAGAGCGCCGGGAGAAACAGGTTATAAAGTTCCCAATGGATTTTGGTTCAAATACATTTCATCACCAAATTTATTTGGAGAAATAATTGAATGGAGCGGTTTTGCATTAATGGCCTGGAATTTACCTGCATTTACATTTATGGTTTGGACTTTCGCCAATTTAGTGCCACGTGCCAAAAACCATCACGACTGGTATAAAAAACAATTTCCGGGTTATCCTTCCGAGAGAAAAATAATTTTTCCTTTTATTTACTAAACTATTTGAAAACGCTAATAAATCCTTTATCAGTTGCATATTTACCAATACAGCTCGATCTGTAATTCACAACCCAGAAATAAGTTCCGTTATCTAAATTGGTTGGCTGCCATTGTTCATTTGGGTTTGTGATCTTGAATCGTTCCCTGCCCCAACGATCGTATAAATAAAATTCGACTTCATCAAAATTATATTTTGTGAAATCTATAAAGTCATTTACTAAATCACCGTTAGGTGTAATTACATTAGGAAAACGTTCCGATAATTTTTTCTCTCCGATCACAACGTTTACAAAATCACTGCTGTTGCATCCGCCATTATTTATTGTTAAAGTATAAGTTCCAATACCCGCTAAAATATTCGGCGTTGTTTCTCCTGTACTCCAGCTATAAGTTATTGCAGAAACATTTGCTTGAATTAACGCAGGTGTAGTTAGGCACGTTGGAATATCTTCTCCAAGATCAAAAGTTGTTGGGTTAATTACATTTAAAATACTTTTTATGGAATCTGTGCGCTGACAAGTATTCGTATCAGTTACAACGAGCACTACGTTATATGTTCCGAGATTATTATAAGTGTGTGTGATTGTATCGAGATTAGTTGTCGTTCCATCTCCTAAATTCCAATAACTTGTTCCTGTATTTGTGGTGCTGACAAAATGTGTTGTGAATGGTGGACAACCTGTAATGGTTCCTCCATAAGAAGAAGATGCATTAATGCGCGACTGCAGATCAATTTTTACAAATGCATCATTACAAGGATAAACTGTTGTTGTACTAACCCATGTCATAGCATAAGCGTTTGGTGTTACAGGTAATCCACCGGGGATTCCAATAGCGCTATAATAATATCCTTTACTGTCAAAATCTGTTAGGCCTGTTGTTTCACCCGGACCGGATGAACTCCAGG
>JANYCL010000345.1 GCA_025360355.1 Sphingobacteriaceae bacterium | reverse complement strand
CCCTGATTATCATTTATTGAACCATCCATTAATCCTACCGGATAGTTAATTTTATCTCCATCAAACACGTATGTTGGTAAAAGCGAAGGATCGTTTAGTTTTTCTGCACCTTTATAAATAAAATCATCGGGAAAATTTATTGGTTCAAACCAAAAAGGAAAACAAGCGGAAGCGGCAATAATATCTGAAAAACGGATCTCTTTAGCCACTTCAATGGGAATTCTTATTTTTTTATTCCCTATCCCTGTTTCAGGCACTTCTGTTTTTTTAAAATAGAACGGAAGAGCATAATTAAATTCAGTCGCATTGAAACTTATTTCTTTTAAATGAATTGCAGGAGTTTCGTTCCAAAGCAAACCAAATGTTTCTCCTTCAAATTCCTTGTTAAAAATATATGCAAAAGCATTAATAAGTGTTCTTTGTTTTTTATCCTTCCATTTCTCATCGTCCGCAAGATAACGTACAGCTTCTGAAACCAAGTCAAAATTTTTCATGAAAGCATACATGTCTTTATAACAATCTATAATAGTTCCGCCTTTTTTTAAAGTGGTTACATATTTAACTCCTGCAAAAGTACCGGCTGAAACCGTAGATAAGATCCGTGTTCTTTCCAATAAATTCACGCCGCTAAACTGTTTTGTTGACAAATATGTCATCACCCCCAAATGAAATGCCGTAGCTCTGAACCCTCCACCCGACAATGAAATGGCAATGTTTTTAAACGGGGTTTTTGGAAGCTTATCTATATCTGAAGCGGCCATTATTTCTAATTGTTTTTCTTTTAATAAATTAAGATCACGCAGGAAGTATTTTTCTTTTATATTTTATGATCTTTACAAAAGGTATTTCCGTTTCGTAAGTTTCATTTATTGCTTTAATGAATTCATTTGCTAGTAAAGCTTGTCCTAGAGCATTCGGATGTAATCCATCCAATGAAAAAGCGCTTCCCTTTTCAAAATTAAGACCAAGCGATCTTGAATTATAAGTGTTTTTTGTTTTCACATCATAGGTCATGGCATGCACATCTACAAAAGCCAAACCTTTTTCCTTCGCAATCGTTTTTATAATATCATTATATCCTTTTATCGCCGTTTGAATTTTTCCGATCTCAGAAATTGTCAGAATATATTCTTTGGGAATTGGAGTAAGCCCCTTCAGAAAAAGTTCTTTATCAGGATCCAAAAACACATCACATAATATCATTTCGCCATCTTTTAACTGACGAATAGAAGGCGGATCGGTTGCGGTGTCATATATTACAAAAGGGTTTTTTCCTTCACTGAATGTCAGGCCTAATTTAATATATTTAGTATTCAACGCGAGAACACCGTCGTGGTCTAGCTCCAAACCGTTATAAGGTATTGCAGTAAAGAAAGGAATTGAATCCGGATCAGGAATATTTGCGATCGCACCTTTTGCACCGTTTGCAGTAAGAGCATTCACAATTGCAAATAAACTTTCGTTGAAACCTATACCAGATCCACCAAGAGACGGTGTTATAGAATCAGAAATTCCACCTGATAAAGCAAATCTAAAAACATCATTACCACCAACGAATAAAGTAAAAAATGTTGGCTCCATAAGTAAGGTGTCCGATAATACAGAAGAATGTTCAACGTCATATACCATTCTTGTAAAAAACGGATTATAATTTCCTGCACCATTAATTATATTGGCTAGTCCTGACGTAAGTAGTGAAATAGTTTTTGCAGCAGGAACGCCCATATTATTAAAAGGACCTTGGCTAGAATAATTATTTTTGGAAAAAGCTGAAAGATCGCCTTGCGCTTCAAGATAAGAGAGAACACGATGGTTAAATTTTCCATTCAAAACTAAACGCGAATTTCCGGAAAAACCAATACCGACCGAATTAGGATCCATTAGAGGTTGTTTGAAATTTCCGCCTCCCATCAATTTAAATTGATCAGCAATTAATTTTGGGTACGCATTTTGCTGGCCGTAATAACTCAAAGCACCATCTGTATAACCGGAAGTGATAGAATCTCCGAGAGCTACATAACGTGTCACATCAATATTTTTTTTGCCCGCCTTATTCATTTTATTATTTATTAATTCCCGGATGGGGCTTCCAGGATTTTAAAAACAATATTTATTCTCAGTAATTAATTTTTGTGCAACCGCCTGTCGCGCTGCTTTTGCGTTGAACGGTTCTTGTTTCGTAAAACGTTTCAATCCCATCAACATCATTCTTAATTCGTCACCTTCTCCAAAACTATTCAAAGCTTCTTTACCGCTTATCCAGATCTTATCACAAGCCGAATTTATATATAAGCGCATCATGTTCAATTGTTCTTTGCACGCTTCTTCACCTTTCATGCTCACTAGTTTTTCAACACGTAACAAAGTAGATTCTGCAACATACGTTTCAATAACCATGTCTGCTATGTTCATGATCACTTCCTGCTCTTTACTTAAGGTTGTCACTAATTTTTGAACCGCACCACCTGCAGTTAGCAAAACAGCTTTCTTAAAATTCATGATCAATTTTTTCTCATAAGAAAATAATGTTTCATCAGTCTCTCCGAATTCAGGAATACCCACTAACTCCGCGGCAACTTTTTGTGCCGGACCCATAAGATCGAGTTCACCTTTCATGGCGCGTTTTAAGAGCATATCGACAATTAATAAGCGATTAATTTCATTTGTACCTTCAAATATTCTGTTGATGCGTGAGTCGCGATATACTCTGTCCATTGGTCCTTCCGCGCTATAACCCATGCCGCCATAAATTTGCACACCTTCATCAGCAACATAATTTAAAGTTTCGGAACCATGTACTTTTAATATTGCTGCTTCCACTGCAAATTGTTCAATGCCTTTCAATTTAGCTTTCGCTTCATCCATGCCATCCGCGATTAAAGCGTGAATTGCATCCTCAATATTTTGTGAAGCACGGTAAATAGCACTTTCAGTTGCAAAAGTACGAACAGCTTGTTCAGCTAATTTATAACGGATGGCGCCATATTTTGAAATTGCTCTCTCAAATTGAATGCGTTCGTTAGCATATTTCACCGCAATTGAAATGGTATGTTTTGAAGCCCCCATTGCTGCACCTGCTAATTTTACGCGGCCGATGTTTAAAATATTGACTGCGATCTTAAATCCATTTTCTCTTTCAGATAACAAATTTTCCACCGGCACTTTACAATCATTAAAAAACACTTGTCGTGTTGAACTTCCTTTAATTCCCATTTTGTGTTCTTCAGGATTCAGAGTTATTCCACCAAATGATTTTTCAACTATAAATGCAGAGAGATTTTTATCGTCATCAATTTTGGCAAACACAGTAAATACATCTGCAAATCCGCCATTGGTGATCCACATTTTTTGTCCGTTTAAAATATAATGTTTTCCATCGGCTGATAATTTTGCGTTTGTCTTTCCACTATTTGCATCCGATCCACTTGCCGGTTCAGTTAAACAATAACAAGCTTTCCATTCACCTGATGCTAATTTTGGAATGTATTTCTTTTTTTGAGCTTCATTTCCATAATATAAAATTGGCAATGTACCAATTCCTGTATGCGCCGAAAGCGCCACTGCTACTGAATGTCCGGTACCAATTACTTCCGTAGTAAGCATCGAAGTCACAAAATCAAATCCTAAACCTCCTAAATTTTCGGGAACTGAAATTCCAAGTATGCCAAGTTCTCCTGCTTTATTCAGAAGAGAAACCATCAGTCCTTCTTCTTGTTCGTCTATCTTATTTAAACGCGGTGAAACTTCCTGTTCAATAAAATCTTCGCAAGTTTTTTTCATCATCAATTGTTCTTCATTCCATTGTTCAGGAATAAAAATCTCTTCAGCATTTGTTTCCTTAATTAGAAATTCTCCGCCTTTTGTTTTCGTTGTCATAAGTATTGAGTATTTAGATTTGAGTATTGAGAAAAAAGATGTTCTTGTTATTATCTAGCTTTCTGCTCATACTTAATTTCTATTCATAATTCATTTTATTTATTCCTTTAAACATTCCTTTTCTCAAATCTCACTACTCAAATCTCACATCTAAATACTCATAATAATTCAAATACGCCCGCCGCACCGTGTCCTGTTCCAATACACATTGTTACGACGCCATATTTTTTGTTTCTTCTTCTTAACTCATTAAATATTTGTACCGATAATTTTGCACCGCTGCATCCTAAAGGATGTCCTAATGCAATTGCGCCGCCATTAACGTTCACAATATCAGGATCAAGTTTTAGTTCGCGCATAACAGCTAACGATTGAGATGCAAATGCTTCATTCAATTCAAACAGATCAATATCTTTTAATTTTAATCCGGCTTTTTCAATTGCTTTTGGAATTGCAACTATCGGACCAATTCCCATAATGCGCGGTGGCACTCCTGCAACTGCATGTGAAACCAAACGTGCAATTGGTTTTAAATTTAATTCCTTCACCATGCGTTCACTCATCACAATCACAAAAGCTCCTCCATCACTGGTTTGAGAAGAATTCCCTGCAGTTACACTTCCGCCATTGGCAAATACAGGTTTTAATTTTGCAAGAGCTTCAAGAGAAGTATCCGCACGCGGACCTTCATCCGTATCTACAATATAGTCGCGGGTTTTACGCTTTTCTTTTTCATCGAGATAAACTTCATTCACTTTTATGGGAACTATTTCATTTTTGAATTTTCCTTCTTTTATTGCCGCTAATGCTTTTTGATGGGAATGAAACGCGAATATATCCTGATCATCACGTGATACATTAAACTCTTTTGCGACTGCCTCAGCTGTCAAACCCATGTTCCAATACCAATCAGCATGTTCTTTTGCAATTTGTGGATTGGGAACAATTCTCCATCCTCCCATTGGTATAAGACTCATGCTTTCAACTCCGCCGGCAATGATACAATCAGCCATTCCTGAATTTATTTTTGCACTTGCGATCGCGATAGTTTCCAATCCGGAAGCACAATAACGATTTACCGTCATGCCTGAAACTTTATCTGTATTTAAAGAAAGTAGTGAAATTATTCTTCCAATATTTAATCCTTGCTCGGCCTCTGGCATTGCGTTGCCCACCATCACATCGTCGATCCGTTCTTTATCGAGTTGCGGAACAGAATTTACTAAGTGTTTTATTATTTCTGCAGCAAGATCATCAGGACGCGTAAAACGAAATAACCCTTTCGGAGCT
>JANYCL010000339.1 GCA_025360355.1 Sphingobacteriaceae bacterium | reverse complement strand
TTTTATTTTATTGCCGGTGTGCTTGATCTTTTGTTTGGGGACTTTATTTCTCTCAAAACCACTGAACGCAATTTTATTGAATGAAACTTACGCGCAGAATTTAGGCATCAATGTAAACCGTTTGCGTTTGGTTATTATTTTTATTACTGCAATTTTAACAGGATTAATAACTGCATTTTGCGGACCAATTGCATTCGTTGGTTTATCGGTTCCAATTGCATGTAGATTATTATTTAAAACCGCACATCAATTGCATCAATTAACTTATTGTTTTTTAATTGGCGCTATTACATTGTTGTTGTGTGATAGTATTTGTCAGATCTTAAGCAATAGTTATGCTTTACCGATAAATACGATTACGACTATAATTGGTTCGCCCGTTGTTATTTATTTAATTTTTAAATCCAAAACTATTTCATGATGCTGCAGGTAAAAGATCTGAATATTGGATACGCGCAAAAAGAAATTTTGTCAGGACTCGATTTCTCCATTGGCAAAGGTGAGTTAGTTGGTTTGGTAGGAAGTAATGGTATTGGAAAATCCACACTCTTAAAAACAATAATAGGAAGTTTAAAACCTTTGTCAGGAGAAATTTCTTTGAATGGAAGATCTTTGAATTCAATATCAGCACAAGAGCTTTCAAAAATAATTTCAATTGTATTAACGGATAAACTTGGCGGATTTAATTTAACTGTGTTTGATATTGTGGCTTCAGGAAGAATTCCATACTTAAACGCGTTTGGACAATTAAAAGAAGAAGACGTGAAAATTGTAAATGAAAGCCTGGATACAATTGGCATAAAAAATATTTCACAAAATTATTTTGATGAATTAAGTGACGGACAAAAACAAAAAGTTCTTATTGCAAAATCATTAGCACAGCAAACGCCGGTTATTTTAATGGATGAACCAACTGCTTTTTTAGATTTTGAATCCCGCCTGCAATTATTTAGTCTTTTAAAACAATTAGCAAAGGAGCAAAGCAAAACTATTATTGTTTCTTCCCATGATCTCGATGTTCTGTTCAGGAATGTAGATAAGGTACTTTATTTGAAAGGGGATAGGGACTATCATTTTGAGACTGCGGATAAGATCAAAGCGTTCTTTCGCTAGCTGGTAAATTTCACATTTTAAATAAACTTAACGTTAAATTAATTTATTTCTCTCTAAAAAAGTAGTATCTTCACGCCTCAAATTATGGCACTACTTGTAAAAAAATCAAAATTACCCAATGCTGGTAAAGGATTATTCACAACCAAAGCAATTGAAAAGGGTGAAAAAATTATTGAATACAAAGGCGAAATCATCGATTGGAAAGAATATTCGAAACGTGTAGATGAGAACAAGGATGGTTACTTGTTTTTTGTGAACAGAAAACGTTGCATTGATGCGTATTCAACACCACAATATAAAGCACGTTATGCGAATGATGCGCATGGCATAAGCAGAACTAAAGGTTTAAGAAACAATGCCATTTACGATGTGTTTGGTGACCAGTGTTATATTGTGGCCGATCGCAATATTAAGGCAGGCGAAGAAATTTTTGTAGATTATTCAAAAGGATATTGGGATTGTATCCGTTATAACATTAAACATGGCCATACTAAATTGAAAGATACATTAAGTAAAAAGTCTAAATAAGAAAGCTAGACAAGTTCGCCATAGAGATCGAAGTCACTTGAGTCATTAATTTTTACTTTGGCAAAATCGCCAATACGAACGTAAGTATCTTTATTTGCTTTTACAAGAACTTCATTGTCCACATCAGGACTATCAAATTCAGTCCGCCCCACAAAAAATTCATTTTCTTTTCTGTCGAATAACACATTAAAAGTTTTACCAATTTTTTGTTGATTGAGTTTAAAAGATATTTCCTGTTGTACGGCAATTACAGCATCTGCGCGTTGTTTTTTTATTTTTTCGCTCACATCATCTTTCAATTTAAAAGCGCCGGTGTTCTCTTCGTGCGAATAAGTAAAAATACCGAGACGATCGAATTTTGTTTCTTCAACCCATTGCAACATCTCTTCGTGGTCTTTTTGTGTTTCTCCAGGGTAACCTGCAATTAAAGTTGTACGAATCGCAATGCCCGGAACCTTATCTCTGATCTGATTTACAAGATCAATTGTTTTTTGTTTGGTAGTGCCGCGCTTCATGCTCTTCAACATGTTGTCGCTGATGTGCTGCAACGGCATGTCGAGATAATTACAAACATTTTTCTTTTTATTCATCACATCCAAAACTTCCATTGGGAAACCACTCGGAAATGCATAATGCAAACGGATCCAATCAATTCCTTCAACATCACTTAATTTATCTATCAGATCAGCCAACTCACGTTTTTTGTAAATATCCAAACCGTAATAAGTAAGATCTTGTGCGATCAATAATAATTCTTTTGTTCCTTTCGCTGCTAAATTTTTAGCGCGTTTTACTAATTCATCTTTCTCAACTGAAATATGTGTGCCGCGCATTAATGGAATGGCACAAAAACTGCAAGGACGATCACAGCCTTCGCTAATTTTAAAATAGGCGTAATGTAAAGGCGTAGTTAATAAACGTTCGCCAACAAGTTCGTGTTTATAATCTGCTTTTAATGTTTTTAAAATTTTAGGAAGATCGCGTGTTCCGAAATAAGCATCAACATCGGGAATTTCTTTTTCAAGATCTGTTTTATAGCGCTCACTTAAACATCCTGTAACATATAATTTTTCTATGTTACCTTTTTTCTTTGCTTCAACGTAACGTAAAATGGTATCGATGCTTTCTTGCTTGGCATTTTCTACAAAACCACAAGTATTTATAATTACAATATTATGATCATCAGTTGCGCTCTCGTGCTCAACATTAAAATTATTTGCTTTTAATTGTCCCATTAAAACTTCGCTGTCAACAATATTTTTACTGCAGCCAAGGGTGACAACATTTACTTTGTTCTTTTTAAGGGTACGGGCTTTCATTTCAGAGGGTAAAGATACCAATTATTTATGGGGAAATAGAGCCTAAATATTAGGATTTTAGCTTTCCATTCATTATTTTCGTTTTAATAAAACCTTAACTATGAAAAAAATATTTACCGTCCTGAGTTTATTGGTGACTCTAAATCTGTTTTCACAAATTACTTCACCGAAATTATATTTTACCATAACCTCTCATAATGAAATGGTTTCTGCTCCAAATCCGAATGCAGAGCCTTATGATACCGCACCCAGTTATACATTTTATGTGCAGACAAGAGATACGCTGCGCAAAATTGTAGATATGATCTATACCAAGAATGCAAAATATAATTTACAAACTTGTCAGAAATTTGTTTTCGGCTGTTTGCATAAAGAATTAGCCGCAACAACTAATACAGATATACTCCAATATTCCTATGAGCTTGGCGGTGCGCCTTTCGGGAGAGTGGTTGAAATTGATCCGCGTTATAAAACAGAATCTCCAAATTATTTATACAATATGGCAGACGTGGCTCATCTCATAGATAGCACGGGTGCAAAATCTAGCAAAACAGTTGGAGGATTTGTTTATTTGAATACTTCTACTTCGAGTTACACTGCCGGAGATTGGACTACCTACACAACTTCAATTCCAGGAACGTTTGGACAACCTGCATGGCAGGCATCTATTCTTTGGGGTGCAGGAAGTTCGCCTCCGCATACAAATGATGCTGATAATTTCGGTACATGGAAACCGCGCGGGAAAACAGATTCAGTTGATTTTTATTGTCATAATCCTGCTGCACCTGTTTGGGTACAAGGTAATGGATGTTCATTTGTTTTAACACCAACAACGAATGTTCAATCCATGATCGCACAAATAAGAAGTGAAGCAACAAAGATCAAGAACGGAACTTATCCTGCAAATAAATTTTACAACGGACATTTAATGATCGATTTTAAAGATTTCAAAAACACAAGTTTTCCAAGCTTTCAAATGCGCACACAATTAGGAGTGATGATAGATTCAATAAATGTAATGGTTGGACAAGGTAAAATTGTTTGGGCAACGATCTCTCAAAAACAAGATACTTTTAATTTATGGTCGGCGACAACATCAATTGCTTATAGTCAGTGGCGCTGCGGACAAACAACCACGTTAGCTCCAACTTGTAATTTGGCTTCAGTAACAGAGTTCTCGAAAGATGATGGAATATTTAAAGTGTATCCAAATCCTGCGAATAATGAACTGACTTATGAGTTTCAGTCGTTAACAGGTAAAGAAACATATTTTTATGTTTACGATAATTTAGGAAGAGAAGTGATCAAGAAGCAGATGACTGAATCGATCGGAAAAGTTTCACTCGATAATTTGCCTGCGGGATTATATCTTATAAATGCTACATCTACAAGACCTAAAAAACTATTGATAGTAAAATAAGCTATATTTGGGTTTTAGATTTGTATATTAAGAACTAAATGCGCCAATTCATTAAAGATTATTTCAGGTTTTTTGTTCCGGTAGCAATATTATTTTTATTGGTAGCAATAGGCACGGTGGGTTATATCGTTATTGATAATTACACCTTATTTGATGCTTTTTACATGACCATAATCACCATTGCAACGGTGGGTTATGGGGAAGTAGAGCCGCTATCCTCAGGCGGAAAAATGTTCACTGTATTTTTAATCATCACAAGTTTTGGTACATTTGCTTATGCAGTTACAGCCATTACCCGGTTTGTAATGGATGGTGAGTTTAACGAATTTTACAAAAACAAAAAATTGACAGCAGCAATAGATAAATTATCAGATCACGTGATCATATGCGGCTATGGTCGTAACGGTCGGCAGGCAGCGCATGTATTAAAAAAACATGACCGCAGATTTGTGGTTGTTGAAAGCAGTGGGTCAGTAACGGAATCCATCAATCATAAATTTAGTGAGCTTGTTTTAACAGGCGATTCAACCAAAGATGAAACTTTAATTAAGGCAGGAATTTTAAGAGCTTCTGCTTTAATTACAACTTTACCTGTTGATGCCGATAATTTATTTATTGTTTTAACAGCACGGAATTTAAATCCAAAACTCACTATTATTTCCCGCGCAAGCGATGATAATTCTGATACCAAATTAAAAATTGCAGGAGCTAATAATGTGATAATGCCCGATAGAGTTGGCGGAGCGCACATGGCATCACTAGTAATGAAACCCGACGTTATGGAGTTCATTGATTTTATTACGGCTGAAGGAGGAGATAATATTAATTTGGAAGAAATTAATTTTGATACTCTTTCTGAGGGTTTGCGACATAAAACTTTGAAGGACCTTGAAATAAGAAACAAATCAGGCGCTAATATTATCGGATTTAAAACTGATACAGGCGAATACATTGTGAACCCAAGTGCCGATACCAAAATAATTCCAAAATCAAAAATATTTGTGTTAGGTACGCCCGACCAAATAAGAAAACTAAAAGAAATTTTATCTCAGTAAATGAAAATTCTCGTTACCGGTTCTAATGGTTTATTAGGACAAAAATTAGTTTACAAATTAAAAACGAATTCCAATTTTAATTTAATTGCTACCGCGCGCGGTGAAAACCGTTTGATCGATAAGAGTGATTATGTGTATGAACAATTAGATATTACCAATTACGAAAATGTAAAAGCAATTTTTGAAAAACACAAACCCGATGTAATTATTAATTCGGCGGCTATGACAAACGTAGACGCTTGTGAAACGGAAAGAGAAGCTGCACTCTTAATGAACGCAACTTCAGTTGCCCATCAAGTAAAAGTTTTAGAAAATTTAAGATCTGATTCCTACAACCCTCACTTCATTCATTTAAGCACGGATTTTATTTTTGATGGGACACATGGACCGCTTACTGAAGAAGAAAAACCAAATCCCTTAAGTTATTACGCCGAAACAAAATTAGAAGCAGAAAGAATTGTTTTAGCAAGCAAATTAAAATGGGCCATTGCACGAACTGTTTTGGTTTATGGCATTGTGGATAACATGAGCCGTAGCAATATTGTGCTATGGGTAAAACAAAATTTAGAACAAGGCAAAACAATTAATGTAGTAGATGATCAATTCCGCACACCAACTTTAGCTGAAGATCTTGCAGACGGTTGTATTTTAATTGCAGAGAAAAAAGCGGAAGGCGTATTTAATATTTCAGGAAAAGATTTTTATAGCATTATTGAATTAGCGTATGTTGTTGCTGATTATTATAAATTAGATAAGTCATTAATTAAACCTTCCAAATCAGCCGACATAAAACAACCAGCAAAACGTCCGCCGCGCACCGGTTTTATTATTGATAAGGCAAGAAAAATTTTAGGTTACGATCCGCATAGTTTCCCTGAAGGAATTAAATTAATGGAAGAGCAGATCAACAGGATGAAAAAATAATTTATGTCGCCTTATTTTGATGATGATGGAACGAAAGTTTATCCGGACATGTATCCAAAGCCGGGCTTATGTTTGGTATGTAAAAAGGTCGGGAAATCCGATGAAGAATTACTTTGCAATCTTAATAGATTAGATCAAAGAAAGGAAATAGATTTTAAGTGTGGAACATTTGAGCCAATTGAAAAAAGCAATCGCTAATTATTTTATCGTAACGTTTTTTTGAAACACTAAGTCATGGTGAGCTTGCCGCCTTTCGGTAAACTAAGAATTACACTGTCATTCTTTTTAGACATTACCGATAATTATTTGAAAACGGAAGTCATGGTGAGCTTGCCGAACCATGCAATGAATCCCCAATAAATTGACCCTGAGCTTGACGAAGGATTTCGGCATGCACTTCGTCAGGCTCAGCGCCATTTCTTTTTTAATCTCGTTATGGTTCGGCAAGCTCACCATGACTCTGTACTTTGAATAGTAATTATTCCAAAAATCTCTTTTTCAATTCCGGTGTCATCATATCACAGTAATCTGCAATGAAATTTTTTTTGGCTGTGTTCAGAAACGCAGTTTTGACTAAGTAACCCAAAGTAATTATTTTGGCTCAACAGAATTTCAGCTAGACAACTCGTTTCGCATCCTTTCAAGATTATTCTAACCCAACTGATTTTTGTCTATGGGTGTATATTATATGTAACTCTGTATTATACATCATTTTAAACCTCTTTTAGGAAAATTCCAGTTTAACTTTTGCCTGGCTGTTGTTAACCCTACAGGGGGTATTTTGGCCGAGCCCGGTATCGACAGGATTAACAGGAGCAGCCAATCTCCAACCTGGACGGCTCCTCCATACAGCACAGGATACATTGACGCCACAATAAAACCGGTTTCTATCTGGGATCCCAATCGTTATATGAATATGTGGGTTTGCGGCATTAGCGGTGGTATTTTAGGTTATGCTACTTTTCCAAATCCCGGAGCCTCTGGATTATTAGGACTTACCGGGCCTTACGGAACTTCCACCACCGATGGTTTAGTGATGTTAAATACAGCTTTCGGAAGTATTGGTACTGCCACTGCCGGTCCTTATAACAAAGGCAGAACGGCAACTCACGAAATTGG
>JANYCL010000328.1 GCA_025360355.1 Sphingobacteriaceae bacterium | reverse complement strand
TTTTATTTTTAGACAATATATCTAAGCTCATAAAAACTATTTGCGCAATAATTATTTTGATCTTGTTCGTAGGGTTATTTTTATCTTTCTCGAGAGGCGGATGGTTAAGCTTAGCAACTGCTGCGGCTATTTTAGTTTCATTCTTGTTTCGCATCAAATTACGAACCCTTTTAATTACAGCCTTTACACTTACAATTATTTTCTTTTCTTTTCAAGATGAGATCTTTATCGCATTAGGACGTAATAACACAGATTCTGAAGGCGGACTTGATAATACAATTTCATCTGTGACTAATATTTCAACAGACGCTTCTAATCTTGAACGGATCAATCGTTGGAGTTGTGCTGTGAGAATGTTCCAGGAAAAACCTATTTTAGGTTGGGGACCGGGAACATATATGTTCTATTACGCACCTTTTCAAAAAAGCAATGAACGTACTATTATTAGTACAAATTTTGGAACCAATGGTAATGCACATAGCGAATATCTCGGACCTCTGAGCGAGCAAGGCGTACCGGGAATGGCCATTGTAGCTGTATTATTCTTTGCAATTTTATTCATGGGCTACAGATTATATTATTCTGTAAAAGATCGGAATATGCGGATACTAGCCTGTGGTGTTTTTCTTGGCCCATTCCCATATCTAATTCACGGATTTTTAAATAATTTTTTGGATACAGATAAATTATCTGTTCCTTTTTGGGGTTTCCTTGCTATTTTAGTTTGCATTGATGTGTATCACCGTAATGGGAACACAGAAGAGAAAAAAGCTTAAGCGCATTTGATTGTCATCAAGGCAATATCATCCACAAATAAATTCTCGCCTTTAAATTCTTCAGCGTAATACATTATAGCATCATTGATGAACTTTGGTTCTGTGTTAATATTTGTTCTCAGTAACTCGATAATTGTTTCCTCTGCTAAATATTCGTTTTCTGAATTAACTGTATCCGTTAATCCATCGGTATAACAAAATAAAGTATAAGGATCGGGCACATTTACAATTTCAACATCTATGAACGGAATATTTTCTGCAATTCCCAATAAAGTACAGCCTTTTGTTAATCGCGAAACTTTATTATTTGAAATTGCTATCGGAGGATTATGTCCGGCATTTATATAAGTAAGCTGTTTACTTTTTGTATTTATTTTTCCAAGAAATAAAGAAACAAATTTTTCACCTTTAGCATTTAACCAAACACGTTTATTTAATTCAATGATAATATCTTTTAAATTATGCGTGTAATTAACCAGACTATGAAAAGTAGCCTGCATATTACTCATTAATAAAGCTGCTGCAATTCCTTTTCCTGAAACATCAGCTACACAAAAAACATACTCATGAATGTTCAGAGGTAAAAAGTCGTAATAATCGCCGCTCACTTGTTGGTGCGGAATGTATTTAGCCGCAACTTTTATTGTTTCTGTATCCGGTAAATTATGCGGGAAAAGCATTTCCTGCATCGTTTGCGCAAGCTCCAATTCTTTTTGCATTTGCGCTTTCTGAATTGTTTGCCTGTATAATTTCTTATTCTCGATAGATACGACAATAATATTAGTGAGTGTTTGAATGTACGGTAAATGTTTAATAGCTGCACTCAATTCAATTTTCTGTTCATTAACATCACCTAACAAAACATAAGCCAATGGAATTTGTTTATGATAAACAGGAATCACAATTTCAAAACTCTTACTTAGATTTCCTTTACTAAAACTTATAGTTTCAATTTCCTTTATTCCTAATAATTCATTCTCAAATTTAATGTGATTAAAATCTTCTCCTATTCCGTATTTTAAAATGCAGGT
Source organism: Sphingobacteriaceae bacterium (assembly GCA_025360355.1). Taxonomy (GTDB): domain Bacteria; phylum Bacteroidota; class Bacteroidia; order B-17B0; family Aurantibacillaceae; genus JAHEYG01. The sequence continues at coordinate 6,785 of JANYCL010000328.1, read as the reverse complement.
CCACTCTTTATCAAAACTAAATAACACTAGTTTACCAACCTTTAAACGGTTCTCTAAAATATCCTGATACAGATCGAGTAATTGCGCTGTAGAAACGTTGTTGTTAATAGCTTTTGTAATTTCGAGAAGGGCGTTAAGTTTTAGATCCTTAACAGTGCGAGATGCGTTTCGAATATCGAGTTTTTTATCGCTCAATGTGATCAGGTTAAATAAACAGTTTCTTTTCCTTTTTTCGAAAAATCAGCTTCAATATGATCTTGCATAGTAGTTGATAAGGATAATCCCACAAAATCAGCTTTTACAGGATAACGTGTATGACTTCTGTCCACTAAAACCAAAACACTTAAACGTTTTACAGGCTTTTGCAAAAACGGTTTTACCGCATACATTAATGTTTTACCACTATTTAAAACATCGTCAATTATAATAACTGATTTATTTAAAAAATCTTTTTCAATAAAATCAATTTTAGGATCTGCCACCCAAGGGTTTTCTTTATCCATTTTAATTTTGGATAATTTTATTTTTAGCGGGGATATTTTTTTTAGAATTTCTTCTAAACGTTCGGCTACTTTATAACCATTTCCTTCAATACCAACTAAAAGTAATTCCTTTTCGTTATAATTTTTTTCATACACTTCATAAGCCATACGATTAAGTTTTTGACTAATTTGAAGCGTGTCGATTATTTTAGTTTTTGCCATTAATATTTTTTGATTAGATCTTTTATTTTTTGTTTTACTTTATCATTCGGCTCAACTAATGGTAAGCGCACATAAGTATCACAAATTTTTAAAACACTTAACGCTTGTTTAATTCCTCCCGGATTTCCATCAGCAAACAATTGATCAGTTATGTTTGTGATCCTATAATGCAGTTTGCGTGCCTTTGCCATCTCATCATTGATCGCAGCACGAACCATATCAGAAAAATCTTTAGGAAAAGCATTTGCAACAACAGAAATAACACCATCTCCACCCGCAGCAATTATTGGTAAGGTTAAATTATCATCACCACTAATAACTAAAAAATTCTTCGGACGGTTATTAATAATGCGCATACATTGCTCAATGCTGCCTGAAGCTTCCTTGATGGCAACAATATTTTTAAAATCATTTGCTAATCGTATTGTTGTTGTCCATTCAATATTAGAAGCAGTACGGCCCGGAACATTATATAAAATGATGGGTAATTTACTTGCTTTTGAAATTACTTTGTAATGCTGATAAATTCCTTCTTGTGATGGTTTATTATAATATGGCGATACAGATAAAATAGCAGAAAATGCTTTTGTATCCACTTTTGCAACTTGTTTTGCGACTTCATCAGTATTGTTTCCACCAACACCTAAAATTAAAGGAATGCGTTTTTTATTTTCTTTCACTACGCAATCCATCACCTTTTGTTTTTCTTCCTTACTCAAAGTAACAGATTCGCCTGTCGTTCCCATAACAACAAGATATTCTACTTTTCCATTCACTAAATGGTTCACCAATTTTTTTAGCGAATTAAAATCAATTGAACCATCTTTTTTAAATGGAGTAACAATTGCAACGCCCGTACCTGTCAGATCAATATTTGCCATATAACAAAAGTAATAATTTTAACTCTTAATCATCATTAAATATTTATGTGCTTGTTTTAAGAATTCAGGCTCCTGACTCTGTATCCTTATATCCAAAAAATCGCTGTACTTAATGGTTTCAGGTCCTAATTTACATTTAGCAGGAATTAATCCGGTTATGCTGCCGAGTACAGAATCATTTTTAAAATCAGCATTAATTAAAATATCATAGGTTTTACTCTTGATTTTTTGCGCGACCTCAGGTTTCGGCAGATCAAAAAAATTAAAATCTTTTTTGTTCAGTGATAAATAACAATCGTTGTTTTTAGAGGTCTTATCATCATTAAAAACGATCAGGTCAAAATTCTTGCCACTTTGTTTTACAAATTCCTTCACAATAGAATATTTCTCGCTGCCGACTAAAATTGCTGCCGATTGTATTCTCTCCCACTCCACAAATTGTTTTTTAATTTTAGAAGAGTTTTTAATTTCCTTCCTGAGCAAATAATTTTTAATCGCATTTATCATTTTACGCTATAAAATCGGGTTGACTCACAATCTCTAAGAATTTAGCAATGGTATCGTTTAAACTCAGATCGCTTTTTCCTCCTGCGGCGTTAATATGTCCGCCGCCGCCAAAATGCTGTCGTGCAAATTGATTTACATCAAATTTTCCTTTACTTCTGAAAGAGATTTTTACTTTTCCATCCATCTCTGCAAAGTAAGCGGCGAATTTAGTTCCTTTCATGGTTAATGGATAATTAACTAATCCTTCTGTATCTCCTTTTTGGTAATTGAATTGTTTTAATTCGTCTTCAGATAAACTTATGTAAGCAATATTTTTTCCGGGCAACACCATCATTTTTTGTAAAATGGCGTAACCAATTAATTTTAATCTGTTATAAGCGTAAGTATCGTACACTGCCTCGTGAATTTGATTTGGAACAGCACCGTGTTTTACCAGATCAGCAATAATTAAATGTGTTTTTTCTGTTACAGATGGGAAACGGAAAGAACCTGTGTCTGTCATTAGTCCTGTGTACAAACAAGCTGCAATTTTTTTATCAATTAATTTTTTATGTCCGAGCCCAATGATAAGATCATAAATTAATTCACAGGTGCTACATGCTTTTACATTGTGTAAAACAAGTTTTGCAAATTTATCGGGTTGCTGATGATGATCAATTAAAACTTTTACAGCTTTACTTGCAGCAACAATTTCTCCCAGCTTCTCGATACGTTTGTATGAATTAAAATCTAAAGTAAAAATGGCATCTGCATTCAAAACTAATTTCTCAACTTTTTCCTGTTCCAATTGGTGATTCAAAACTTTATTATCGCCGGGTAACCATTTTAAAAATTCAGGATATTCATTAGGCACAATAACCGTTGCTTTTTTCTTAATTTTCAATAAATAATTATAGAGGCCCAAACTTGAGCCCATCGCATCCCCATCCGGACTCCAATGCGTTACAATAACAATGTTATTCGATTTTTTTATAAGTGCTTTAAATGCAGAGAAATTGGGCTTTTTCATTCATTATTTTTAAGAGCGATAAAGGTACGATTATTTAATTATTCAGTTGTAAAGGCTAAAAAACAGGTTAAAAATATGCAAATCTTATTTCAGTACTAAAAAATTCTTATCTTTGCGCCCTCATTAATCACTATATAAAATGTCAAGAAACATCACTTTTACCATGATCAAACCCGATGCTGTTGAAGCTAACAATATCGGTCCGATTTTAGCTAAGATAAACCAAAGCGGTTTCAGAATTGTAGCTATGAAATACTTACGTTTAAGTCCTGAACAAGCCGGTCAGTTTTACGCTGTTCACAAGGAGCGTCCTTTTTATGGAGAATTAGTAAGTTACATGAGCAGCGGACCAATTATTGCTGCTGTTTTAACAAAAGATAATGCTGTGGCAGATTACCGTAAGTTAATTGGTGCAACTGATCCTAGCAAAGCTGAAGAAGGAACTATCCGTAAATTATTTGCTAAATCAATTGCAGCAAATGCTGTACACGGTTCTGATAGTGATGAAAATGCAAATATTGAAGCCGACTTCTTTTTTTCGAAATTAGAACGCTTCTAATAAAATACGCCGCCGGAAAATCCCTGCGGCTTTTTTGTTTTTCAAATTATTAACAACAGTAAAAAAATAATATCATTTTTTTAAATTTGATTCTCTAAATAAGTAAACATGGAAACACTTGCAAAAAACACAGCTTACGAATCGCAGCTTAACGAATGGATCAAAGATGAGAAAGCAGCTATTGATCTAATTGGCGCAATTGGTAAACTTTGGTTTGATAAATCAATAGAATTAATATTATTCAGAAATCAATTGGTTGACAGAAGCGCAAGCGAAATAATAAACCTGCACTTTTACGCAAAAGATATTGTAAAGAAAACAATTGCAGTTAAAGATACCGTGGCTTTAGCAAAAGAAATTTATGACCTGGATGTTTGTCCTTCAAGAATTGATATCGGACGTTTAGCCTATGAATGGATGCAGGAGAAAGAAAAGTTTAAAAGCACTACCGATTTTCTAAATAATAAATTAAAGGATCTCATTGGCAAAAAAGGTTCTATCACACCTAAGGATGTTGTGTTATTTGGTTTCGGTCGCATTGGTCGTTTAGCTGCGCGTGAATTAATATCGCAGGCAGGAAAAGGAGAACAATTACGTTTACGCGCAATCGTTACCCGTGGAAATAGTGATGAGGAAATAACAAAACGCGCCGATCTGTTGCGCACGGATTCTGTTCATGGCCCTTTCCCGGGGACCGTTATAGAAGATCTTGCCAATAAAGCTCTTATCATTAATGGACACACCGTTCATATGATCGATACTAGAAATCCTGAAGATGTTGATTATACAAAATATGGAATTAACGATGCATTATTGATCGATAATACGGGTGTTTTCAGAGACGATAAAGAATTAAGCCGCCATTTAAAAGCGAAAGGAATTTCGAAAGTTTTATTAACTGCTCCCGCAAAAGGTGATGTTCCCAATGTTGTACACGGTGTAAATCATGAAACAGTTGACGTAAAAAAACAACAAATATTTTCTGCAGCCTCTTGTACAACAAACGCGATCATGCCAATTTTATTTGTAATTGATAAAGAATTGGGGATTGCAAAAGGACATATTGAAACTGTTCACTCATATACAAACGATCAAAACTTACTGGATAATTATCATAAAAAATCCCGCCGCGGACGTTCAGCTGCATTGAATATGGTTATTACTGAAACAGGTGCTGAGAGTGCTTTGAAAAAAGTATTACCTCATTTAGCAGGGAAATTCACTGCTAATTCTGTTCGCGTACCAACGCCGAATGTTTCTTTAGCGATCTTAAATTTAAACCTTAACAAAGACGTTACGAAAGATGAAGTGAATGAGATCATCCGCAAATACGCATTGCAAGGCGCATTAGTAGAACAAATTCAATACGCATTCAGCAACGAATTAGTTTCTACAGATATTGTTGGTAGTTCTTGTCCTGCTGTATTTGATAGTCAGGCAACAATTATTTCTCCTGATAAAAAAAGCTGCGTTCTTTATGTTTGGTACGATAACGAATACGGCTATACACGTCAAGTGATTCGTTTCAGCAAACATATTTCTGAAGTTAGACGCGCAATTTATTACTAGTTTTTTTCTAAAAAAATCATTGAATTTTAATCCCGGATTTGAAAAAATTCGGGATTTTTTTGTAAATTCGGGAGCACTAACACACTAAAAACCAAATTTTTAGGCCAAAAAATACACGTTATTCACTCATCCAACTCTACAATTGACTCAGTCTCAAACCTATATGATCGTTTTAGTCTAAAAAAACGGCATCTTGGTCTAATAAAAATGGTCTTCTTACTAAATTCATTTAGATTTAATAAGCTAAAATTTTGAGAGTAACCCATTATACACGCTTTACTTTTTCAAATAAGATTTTTCTTGTCATAATTTCTTTTTTCTTTTTTTTAATTTCTTCCCTATCACATGCACAATGTCAGGTTTCAAATGCCGGACTAAATCAAACTGTTTGTGTTGGAACAAATCCTACAATGGCTGCGAATACTGCAACTGTTGGTTTAGGAACATGGACAAAAATTTCTGGAAGCGGTGTAATTACTGCACCAAATAATCCCGCGACAACAATAACAGGTCTAGTGGCAGGAACAACTGTTTTGCAATGGGCACTCACAAGTGGAACTTGTGTTTCTAATTCTCAAATGACAATTACAACCAATGCTCCACCAACTGTTGCAGCTGCAGGACCAAATCAAAACGCGTGTATCACTGCTGGTGCAACAATGGCCGGAAACGTTCCTCTTATTGGAACAGGTTTGTGGACATTAATCGGCGGGAGCGGAACAATCACAACACCAACATTGAACAACACAAGTATAACAGGATTAGGACTCGGCGCAAATATTTTCAGATGGACAATTTCAAATCCGCCTTGCGCTGCATCTTTTGCAAATGTTACCATAACCGGAATTGCACCGCCTACAGTTGCAAATGCAGGAATAAATCAAACTGTTTGTGTAGGAACAAATCCTACAATGGCTGCTAATGCTGCTGGAACAGGAGTTGGTTTATGGGTGAAGGTTTCCGGTAGTGGTGCAATTACTGCTCCCAATAATCCTGCAACAACAATTACAGGTTTAACTGCTGGAACTACAGTGCTAACATGGTCGATCAGTAATCCACCTTGTGCATCTTCTGTTTCAAACATGACTATCACAACAAATGCTCCTCCTACTGTTGCAGCAGCCGGACCTGCACAAAATGTTTGTACAAGTGCTGCTGCTACAATGGCTGGAAATAATCCGGTTAGCGGAACTGGTTTATGGACTTTAGTTGGAGGAAGCGGAACAATTACAACTCCAACATTAAACAATACAACAATTACAGGATTAGGTGTTGGCGCAAATGTTTTTAAATGGACAATTTCAAATCCGCCTTGCGCAAATTCTTCTGCAAACGTAACGATAACAGGAATTGCACCACCAACAATTTCAAATGCCGGAGCAAATCAAACTGTTTGTGTTGGAACAAATCCTACAATGGCAGCGAATGCACCGGGTGTTGGTTTAGGAACATGGACAAAAATTTCAGGAAGCGGTGCGATCACTGCACCAAATAATCCTGCAACAACAATTACAGGTTTAACTGCCGGAACAACTGTTTTACAATGGTCGATCGCA
>JANYCL010000281.1 GCA_025360355.1 Sphingobacteriaceae bacterium | reverse complement strand
GTACCACGCAATTGTGCGTGCTGCCGCAAGCATTATATGTCCACTCCCGGCTGCCGCATCACATACTTTTAGTTTTATTAATGCTTTTAGTTGATTTTCTTTGTTTCCTCCTGCTTCCTTTACACGCTCTTCGATTACGGGAATGAGTGCTGATTTAATTAATTCGTTTACTAAATCTGGCCGGGTATAATATGAACCAGTAGTTTTGCGCTCTGTACCGCCATGAAATGTAAAATGAACATTTGCCGGATTTAAGGAATCTAAGTGTTCAATTATTGGGTGTAATTCTAATAAACTTTCATACACCGAACCCAACTCCTCTACGTCTAACGAACGATAATTAATTGACACAAGCATTTTAGTTTCCTTATCCTGAAATTCGTTAAGGTTGCGGATACATTCCAATAATACATGATTGCCAATTTCAGCACCATTAATATCTTTTAAAGCTATTTCACTAAACAAATCCCCATCTAAGGGTTTAATACCAATTTTACTTCCATTGCCTGCCGCTTCAAATAAAAAGAAAGTATTTAAAAGGCCTTGCCATAAATCGGTAAATTCCTTTTCATACAGATACCGGTTCTCTGATAAATTTCGTAAGCGGGCAATGCTGTAATAACGGAGGTAAATTTGTTTTTTATTAATTACATCACCTTTCAATTCATTAGGTTCGTAAATTAAATCACGCTCCTCGGTTACCATTAAAAATAAAAGGCGATAAACTAATCTCCGTAACTGATCGTAATATTGTTTAGGAGTAATTGTTTTATTTTTTAATTTTTCACGCAAGGCCTCGTTTGCCGGGTGCTGTAAAAAACCATTTCCCAATGCTTGCATTGATTCTTTAACCGCATCACTTAATCCATCACGTATGCGGTTTCCGGTTTCAATGCTCTCTTGGTAATATTTGTCAATAATAAGTGCTTCGTTATTAAAACGACTACTATGAATAAGGCGATATAGAATCGTAAACTCGCTATACTTATCTTCATCGAGCATTCGCTTTAAATCAAACTCCATGTAAGTGAGTTTTACCAATCGTCCACTATCGCGAATCAAACGTAATAACATTCCATTAGTTGCGAATCCATAAATGTGTTCGGTAACATTCAAATATTCTTGAACTGTTCCGTGAGGTGAAAGACGCGATGTGCCACCACTTGATTTTACGTCAAGCGTGTTTTTTTCCAGATGCAGCGGATCATAAAAACCAACAATCTGAGCTGGAAGCCCATTATTATTAGTGGCAACGTGGCTTATAGTATAAGTTTGATTGTTCTCTCCTTTTAAAGCTTCCTTTTGTTTGTTTAACTCAAAACCAATAGAAGAAAAAAAGTTTTCCATCCATTTTCTTGCAAGTGTTGTTCCGTACTGATCGGAAGCCGGAAGTGAATCAGATTTTTCGCTGAAATGTTTCCAGTCTAATTTAATCCGGCTCCAACTATATTCAATTTCATCGCGCAAATTAGTTCCGGGTTCGAAACCAAAATCCGTTGCTTTCTGAAAATCAGCAGAAGCAGTCTCCACTTTTTGGATAACTTCTTCCGAAATAAAATTGCCTTGTATATTAATGCAGGTGTACTTCATTTTACTTAGTCTCCGGTAATAAAATATAAATGCCTAATACATCCATAGGCAAAATAGGTTCAACAACTTTAAATTTACTACCACTAACTAATTCGCGGAAACGCAAATGTGCATTTACTAAATGGTCAGCTCGTTTTAGAGCATAAGGATCGGTAACAGAGCGGAATTTTTTTTCATCAACTATCCAAGGCAATTCTTCTTCCAACCAATATTCCTGTTCCGCTGTTTCCATATTGGCAGTTGCTTTGGTAGTCATTAATAAAACTTTCGCTTCGGTATGCTCAAGATATTTATTTTCGTTTAAAGTTCCTTTATACCCCCACATCCACATTTCTTCCGCAACTATTTCTTTGTTTTGTGGTAATTCTGCAATCACATTCCTAACTCTGAACTGAAACAAAACCGTTTTTTCTTTTACTTGGTTGGTTTTTATGACCGCAGTTCTTGCAGCATGATTTCCTTTATTACTTATAGCATCATTTAAAATATGTTGGCACAAATGCTCAACAAATAAATGATTACGCCCAATATAATTGTAGCCAAGTGGGGTTGGTGATTGAAAGGAAACCAACAATTCGTTTCCTTTAGGTAGTAACTCTCTTAATCTTTCAGGAATATTTGTTGTGAATAATTTATACCCTTCTTTAAATGGTTTAATATCTGCATCTAAAAATTTTATTGCTTCAGTAACAAATTGTTCAACTGCCGAAACATCACCAATGGCTTCATCTACTTCCGCCAAATCTTTTTCTACTTTGTCGGCTTTAATTGCATTTTGTGCAAAAATAGAACGCGAAACTTTTTCTCTTTCGGCAGCAGCTTCAATATTTTTATGCACAATAGTTATTTGTTTCAATTGTTCATCGTCAAACAGAGAACCTTGTTGTACATCTTGCTTAATTCTAAAATTTTCTTTGAATAATAATCCCTCTAACAAAGCACTCATCACCGAATTATTATCTTCCGGCAATGGAACGGAAATTCCAGTCGTTTTTCGAATAGCATCCGATTTTTTAATAAGTACATCCAACACCAAACCATCCACCGGATTATTTGATCCATAAAGTCTTCCGGCTAAAACTTCAGGGCTTCTTTGTCCGAAACGATCAACGCGACCTTCTCTTTGCTCTAAACGGTTGGGATTCCAAGGCAAATCATAATGTAACACCGCACTAAATCCATCCTGTAAATTTATACCTTCACTCAAACAATCAGTAGCAATTAATAACCTATTAGAATCGGGTTGGTTCATTGAGCGAATTTTTTCTCTTCTCAATTCGTCATTCAATTCACTTGTAATTACTTCTATAATTAAATTTTTGTATTCTTTTCCTTTAAAATAATCTTTACAAATTTTACCAATGTAGTGCGCTGTTGGAATATAACGACAGAAAACAACTGTATTAAAGCCTCCCTTGAGCCAATCTTTTAAAGTCGCGACAGCTTCTTTAACTTTATTGTCTGTTTCAATGCCCGAAAGAGCTTCTAACTCATTGGCAAAGTCAAGTAACATTTGGGATTCTGATTTTTCTTTTTCTTCAGTTGGTTGAATAATTCCCAACGGAAGATTATCATCATTTTCCGATTCATTATCAAGAATAGTTTGCCCGGATAATTCTGTCGAAGTAGGATACTCATCATCCTCATCGGTAATTTTTTTCTTTTCAGCTTTTTTACGCAACATAGTTGCTCCGGCAAGTGGACTGCTCATTAACCCTCGTAACAAAGCAAGAGCCTCCCAATAAG
>JANYCL010000253.1 GCA_025360355.1 Sphingobacteriaceae bacterium | reverse complement strand
AAAACGTTCTTTAATTTCAGCAGGCATTTCATAATCATTCTCTAATTCATAATCCCACTCATCTTTGTAACGGTGCTCTAAATATAAATGCGGCGCCACAAAAACGTGTTTCCAATCAATAGGATATTGCCATAAATTAAAACGGCGCGAATTATTTCCGAGATCTAATATTTTAAATTGCTTTTTAGTTGGGAGAACACGACTACCACGACCGATCATTTGATGATAAAGCGTTAATGATTTAGTAGCGCGGTTTAGCATGATCGTTTCTACTTCCGGCTCATCAAAACCTGTTGTTAAAATACTAACGGACGACAGCACTCCATCTTTTGTTTTCCGGAACCAATCTAACGTTTCAGCGCGTTCTTTATCACTGAATGTACTATCTAAATGCTTAACGGGATAACCTTTCTTTTTAAAAGTTTCGTAAACGGCGCGGCTTGTTAAAATACCGGCGTTAAAAATTAAAGTTTTTGTGCCGATCGATACTTCTTCGTAAGCTTCAATTAACTTACTCTGCATCATGCTTTGTGTGTACAATGTTTCGTGCGAGCCAACAGTAAATTCACCGGTGGTTCCAATTCTTAGTGAACTTAAATTAACATCATAAGAATAAGTTACGCCTTCACATAAATAACCTTGCTCAATTAAATTGGGAATGCTTTGTCCGACTATTAATTCGCTATACGTTTGGTAAAGAGGCAATTTTTTATTGCTGCTTAACGGCGTTGCGGTAACACCTAGAATATTTATATCCTGAAAATAATGAAAAATTTTACGGAATGAATTATTATGCGCCTCATCCACGATCACCAAACCAATATCTTCTAAAAACTGATCGTTTTCTTGTAAACGGTTATTTAAAGTTTCAACTAAAGCAGTAAAACAACCGTATTCACTTTGTGCAGGCAGATCTTTTACTTCAGAATTAATGACTTTATTTTTAATTCCCAATTCAAACAATACATCTGATGTTTGTTTACTTAGTTCTATGCGATGGGTTAGTATTAAAACTTTACGTTTATATTTTTCGATATAGCGGCGCGCTATTTCTGAAAAGATAATTGTTTTTCCGCCACCGGTTGGTAACTGAAATAACAAATTAGCATTTGGAGGTAGATCCATCAGCATTGTAAAAATTTTTTCTACAGCTTCTGCTTGATATGGATACAATTGCCTTGGTTCGGCAGCAATCAAAGGTTCTTCGTTCATAAAAAAATAACCGTCAAATATAAGCTTTTATTGGCCGGCCACCATAATTTCTATCAACATTTAATTAAAAAATAGCCCATTTAAAATGCTTACATTTGCTCTATTTTTAATTTCATTTTCATGCCTAAAGTTTCTAACAAAGCCGTTCAAATGCCGGCTTCTCCCATTCGAAAACTGGTTCCTTTTGCTGAAGCAGCTAAAAAACGCGGTGTTAAAATTTATCATTTAAATATTGGTCAGCCCGATATTCCAACTCCCGATGCTTTTTTAAACGCTGTCAAAACTGCACCGGTTAAGGTTTTAGAATATAGCCATAGCGCAGGTAATGAAAGCTACCGCAAAAAATTAAGCGAGTATTACAGATCGTATAATATTAATGTTGATCATACTGAAATGATCATTACATGCGGTGGTTCTGAAGCTATTTCAATTGCCATGCAAACTTGTTTTAATCCGGGCGACGAAATAATTATTCCTGAACCGTTTTATGCGAACTATAATGGTTTCTCGCGTTCGGCTGATGTAATTGTAAAACCAATTCCAAGTTCAATAGAAAGTGGTTTTGCTTTGCCTCCTATTTCCGATTTCGAAAAAATAATCACACCAAAAACAAAAGGGATCATGATCTGTAATCCCGGTAATCCAACGGGATATTTATATACCAAAGCAGAGCTTGAAGCGTTGCGCGACCTCGTAAAAAAATACGATCTATATCTGTTGAGCGATGAAGTTTACCGCGAATTTTGTTACGATGGTAAAGAATATGTTTCGGTAATGCATTTAAGCGGCATCGAAAATAATGTTGTTCTTTTAGATTCTATTTCGAAACGTTACAGCGCATGTGGTGCTCGAATTGGCGCACTCATAAGTAAAAATAAAGAAGTAATGGCAGCTGCATTAAAATTTGCACAGGCAAGATTAAGTCCGCCATCTTACGGACAAATTGGTGCAGAAGGCGCATTAGAAACTCCGCAAAGTTATTTCGATGGTGTAAAAAAAGAATATATTGCCCGTCGTGATTTTGTTATTGATGCTTTAAATAAA
>JANYCL010000227.1 GCA_025360355.1 Sphingobacteriaceae bacterium | reverse complement strand
CAATTAATTTTCCGGTTGCATCAATGATCTTCAAAGTAAATTCAGATTCGTTTTCTGATCTGATAATAAAGAAATCGCTGGCAGGATTCGGATAAATTGATAAGCCTAACTCATTTGTGATTTCTTTTATCCCAACACAAGAATTAACTATCATGTTAATGCTATTAGAACCGGAACAATTATTTACATCTGTATAATTATAATTAAGAGTAAAAGTTCCTGTACCTGCTGTCATAGGATCAAAACTATTTCCAGTTAAAGCTGTTCCGCTATAAATTCCACCGGAAGGAGTTCCATTTAATATTACAGGACCATCATTTACACATGCAGCTGTAGTTGTCGCTGTTAAATTTACAGTAGGAGGAGTTGCCACACTCGCAGTAACTGCAACAGGACTTCCAAAACAATTTGGCGGTTGAATTTGCCAATTATAAAAGAAGAAGAAATAAGCGGAGCCCTGACTGCTTCCGGTAACATTAACAAACCCACCAATATTATAAGGATAGGCTGCGCCAGTACTATTTCTGTACAAAGAAGCAGGTCCCGTTCCCAAACCTAAACGGTAACCATAACCTGGCGTTAAATTAAAATTTAACATCACCGTACTTGTTCCGGAAGGAATACTAACAACAGTACTTTGTAAAACTGTATTTGCATTATTTCTTAATTCAATTGTCCGTGTATTAGTTGTTGAAGCTACAACCATTACTGAAACTAAAATACAAGGCTGTTGAACTGCAAATGAATCATAAGCGGTAACTCCTGGAAAATAAGCGCCTGATCCAATTGTATTTGATGCAGCTGCGCCAAACACTGCAGCATTTGTAAATGTATTAATTACATAATAAGTTGTTGGAGTAGAAATAGAAGGTGTAACAAAATTGTTACCAATAGATAATGGTGTACCTGTTCCGGATGGTGAAGCATACCAATATTGTTGTCCGCCGCCGCTTGCTGTTAAATTAACTGTACCAGTTCCGCAGCGTATACCATTTGTCGCCGTTGAAGCTGCAGGACTATTAACAATTATATATCCATTTTTAGTAATTGAATCAGGAGAACTAGCACAAGAAGAAGTTGATTTTAATTTTACGTTGTAAGTTCCATTCAAGGTATAATTGTGTACCGGATTTGTTTGTGTAGAAACAGCTGAACCATCACCGAAATCCCAAACATAAGTATCACTGAATGAACTTCCGTTCGAGAAATTAACTGTATAAGGCAATGAACACTGTGATGAACCGATAGAAGAAAAATTAGCAACTGGAGTAACAGTACCTGAAGGACTAGCGCCTACACCAACCGCATACCATGCGCTTTTAGTTTGGAAAACTTCGTTAGAGCAAGGACCAAAAAGATCGATCGCAGCTTGCGTAGATAAATTTCTTGCTGTTGCATAATTCGTGTTTGGAGTATAATAAACAGTTAGCGCTCTGAATGCAATATCCGATGCACTTGTTAATCCGATACCTGTAACAGTATAACTTGATGAAATATCATTTACACCTGTACCGCCTTGACATAATAAATAATACCAATAATTACTTACGCCACTGTTTGTATGAACGCCGCCATTATCGCCTGTTCCTGTGTACCAGTTTGTACCCATATAAGTATCAGGATCGTTGAATCCGCCTGTGCTTGGGCCTGCCATATTTCTTATTCCTCCGGGCACAGTTTCTCCCAATATCCATGTTGCAGTTAACGGTTTTGCAAACCATTCAATGCTTTGTCCGAAAATATCTGAATAACTTTCATTCAATGCACCGGATTCATTCTGATAAATTAATGCTGCAGTATTCCCGGTTAACCCATGTGTAATTTCATGTCCGCAAATATCGAGTCCTACAAAACCGCCGTTAGCACCTGAACCATAAGTCATGTAAGAGCCATTCCAATATGCATTTTGATAGTTAACGCTGTAATCTGCATAACTGATCAATTTGAATCCCGCATTATCAATACTATTACGGCCATGTTTAATTTTATAATAATCATAAGTGTTTTCTGCACCCCAATGTGCATCAGTACCAATTTGATCAATTGTGGTTGTGTTTGTCCATGCAGTGCTTGTGTTGGTGTAATCAACAGCCGCACCAATGTTTGTACCTGTGTTTAGATCGTAAGTTTCAATTCCGTTACCGCGTCCTGTTTCTTTTAAATTATATAATCCTGCTGAAACATTATTCACTGTGAAAGATACTGTACCACTATATTTTGTAATTGCCGTTGCAGGAACATCAGCTGTATGAATTAAACTTTCTTCAGCTAAAATGGCACCTGACTGCGCATCTACAATAACATTTGCACCATATAAAGGCTCATCAGCAAAGATCGCGAATTTGTATGCGTAATGATTAGTGATAATTTTTTTGGTTTCCTTTTGGTAAATGATCAGTTCAGCTTTTGGGAGATAAGAGAAATCAGGTTTATTCAGAGCTTTCCTTAAAAACATTTCTTCCGCTTTGTTTTCCCATTTATATTTTTTCGCATTTACTTTTTGTAAAGCTAATTCAAGCGCTTTTGATTCCTCAATTGCGATTGAATTAATGGGTTTAGATATTTCATTTATGCTTCCATTAACAGAAACTAATTTACCGCCTTGCGCATGCGTGATCAATTGGGTATTATGAACAGGAATATTATTATAATGTAATTGATAACGACTATGCGTAAAACCAAAATTATCAGTTTCAGTTTTATATTTTTTGGCAATTACACCATTGTTTAATAAAGTTGCGTTTAAAAATGCTTCAGCGTTTACTTCATAAACAGGAGCCGTTTCTTTTAACCGGATAAAGTCAATTTCGTTTTTATCATTAACCGTATAATCTTTCGCAAGATTCGCTAAACGCTGATCAGATTGCGAAATAGACGATTGAGAAAATAAAAGTCCTAATGCTAAAAGTGTAAGGGTGTAATTCTTTTTCATGTTGATTGGTTCTGTGTTTTTAACTATTACGTGTGTTTAAACAAAAAAGTTTGGCCGGATATCAGCCAAACTTTCTTGAGATATGTTTTAAAATTTATTGTTTAACAATTTTTGTTTTGTAGATGCGGGTAGTGCCGTTCATTATTTCAACAAAATAAAGGCCTTTAGCGAATTTACTCACATCGATATACTCTTTATAAAAATCACCATTTTTTGTTGTGATCAGTTTTCCGGTAACATCGTAAACATTGATCGTAACCACATTAGTAGTAACAGTATTATATATTATAATATAATCATCGGCAGGGTTAGGAAATACACTAATTGTTTCCGGAGCATTAGAAGGAATTTCCTGAACACCGGTACAAACATTAACGGTAATAATTGATGTTGAAGAACCAAAACAATTGCCAGTGCCGCCGTCTACAGTATAAGTTGTAGTAACAGTCGGACTAAATGCAATTGAATTACCAACGATCGCACCTGGGTTAAAAGTATAAGATGTTGCTCCATTCGCAATTAAAGTAGTTGTTTGTCCTGAACACATTGTTGCGGAGTTAACCGAAACTGTTGGAGTTGCATTAACAGTAATTGTTACTACTGATATATTATCACAACCTGCAGCTGATGTTCCGGTAACAGTATAAGTTGTGTTAACCGGAGGCGCTACAAGAATTGAACTTGCTATTGGACCGGTATTCCAAGTATAAGTTGAAGCACCTGAAGCATAAATTGTTATTGTTTGTCCTGAACAAATTATTGCTGTTGGTGTGGAAGCCGAAACAAAAGGTAATGGATTAACCGTTACGTTTGAAACTTGAGCATTTGAACAAGTTCCATTATATCCTGTAATAGTATAAGAAGTATTTGAAGCCGGAGAAACTGAAATACTTGAAGTTGTTTGTCCTGAACTCCAAGAATAAGTAGCAGCACCGCTAGCAGTTAAATTGGTTGATTGTCCATTACAAATTACTGCAGAGTTCACAGTTACAGTTGGATTTGGATTTACAACAACCGATGTAATCGATGAACTGGTACAAGATGATGTTGTTCCGTAAACTGTATAAGATGTAGTTGTACCGGGCGTAACAGAAATAACTGAAGTTGTTTGTCCTGAACTCCAGGAATAAGTAGTAGCTCCGCTCACCGTTAGGTTAGTAGACTGACCATTACAAATAGTTGAAGAGTTAACTGCTAAAGCCGGCCCCGGACTTACAGTTGCAGTAACAGGAATAGCAGCACTTGTACAAGCATCTTTTTGTACTTGCCAGTTATAATAGAAATAGAAATAACCTGCAGTTGCAGCACTTGTACCTTGAATATCCAATAAGCCACCAATATTTAATGGATAGGCCGGTCCACCAGAATTTGTTCTGAATAAATTAACCGCAGACGCTGAATTTAATCCTAAACGTAATCCTGTTGCAACAGGTAATGCAAAATTAAGATTCAATGTATTTGCACCGACAACCATATTAATTACTGTGCTTGTAATAATAGCATTTGCTGAATTCCGTAATTCAATAGTTCTGTTACCTGCAACACTTGCATAAGCAATTACCGATCTTAATGTACATGGTTGATAAACATCAAAATAATCATAAGCAGTTGCAGTAGTATAATTTGATCCTGTTCCGGAAGCTGAACTTGTTGGAGCGCCAAATACAGCAGCATTTGTTGCAGTATTAACAACATAATAAGTTGTGTTGCTTCCTATACTTGGTGTAACATAATTTGTACCAATAGTTAAAGGCACACCGGTAGGAGTAGGAGTAGCATACCAATAAAGCTGAGGACCACCTGTTGCGCCTAAACTAACTGTACCTGTTCCGCAACGCGAAGCGCCTGTTGTAGTAGGATTAGCAGGGGTTGAAATTGTTATATAAGCTGGTTTTGTAATTGAATCTGTACTTGATAAACAACCTAGAGATTTTAATTTTACGGCATAAGTTCCGCTCGCAGTATAAGTATGCACAGGATTAGTTGCAGTTGAAACAGCAGAACCATCACCAAAATTCCATTGGTAGGTCATGCCACCGGCTGTTGTATTATTAAATGTAATATTTACAGGAACAGCACAAAAAGAAGTACTGCTTGCATTAAAATTAGAAGCAACAGTGCTTGAGTAAGCCGGACCAACACCAACTGCATACCACGCGTTTGTTGTTTGTTTTACTTCGTTACTGCAAATGCCGTATAGATCTGTTGCGGCCTGAATAGCATAATTTCTTGCAGCCATGTAATTTGTTGAAGGAACAAAATAAACTGTAAGCGCACGGAAAGCAATTTTAGCAGCAGTTGCCATTCCTAAACCTGTTACTGTGTAAGAATTTGAAATGTCGTTTACACCTGTTCCGCCTTGGCAAAGTAAATAATACCAGAAAATAGACGGACCATTATTATTGTGAGGTTCTCCGCTGAAATCCCAATTAGTTCCTAAATAAGTATCGGGCTGACCTAAAATATTCGGGTTCGACATATTTCTTAATCCGGCACCGCTTGGTGTAATATCTGCACCAATTTTCCAATCCCAATTACTTGGTCTCGCAAAATTTTCAATGGTTGTTCCGAAAATATCACTGAAGCCTTCATTCAAAGCATCAGCTTCTCCCGTGCCACCACCATTTAAACCAGCAGTAAAATTAGTTAAACCATGAGTGATTTCGTGACCGCAAACATCGAGTGCAGTTAAAATGGTAAACAACGTTCCGTTTCCATCACCATAAGTCATATAAGAACCATTCCAAAAAGCGTTGTTATAATTAGTGCTGTAATGCACATAACTTAATAATTTATAACCGGCGTTATCAATACTGTTTCTACCGTGATTCAATTTATAATAATCATAAGTCATTTCAGCACCCCAATGAGCATCTTCACCTGTTTGAACCGGCGCAGTATTAGGCCAAATATTACTAGTATAGGTAAAATCTGTATTCGTATAAGTAGTAGTATTATTCAAATTATAAGTTTCAATTCCTAAACCACGTCCTGTTTCACGTAAGCGGTAATTTCCTGCAGAAACCATATCAGTAGTAAAACTTTGTACTCCGCTGTATTTTGTATTGGCTGTAGAAGGAGCATCAGCTGTACAAATTAAATTCTCCTCAGCAAGAATAGCTCCGGTTTGAGCATCAACAATAACATTAGCAGCATATAAAGGCGCATCAGCGTAAATTTTAAATTTGAAGGCGTAATGTACTGCAGAACTGGTATTGTTTTCTTTCGAATATAAAACTAATTCACCTTTTGGGTAATAAGTAAAATCAGGTTTGTTTAAAGACTTTTTCATAAACGTTTCTTCGTCTTTATTTTCCCACTTATATTTTTTAGCATTTACTTTTTGTAAAGCCAGTTGTAATGCTTTTGCTTCGTTTATTACAACACTATTAACAGGTTTCTGAATTGCATTTACGTCTCCATTAACAGAAACTATTTTACCATTTTGCGAGTGAACAATAATAACCGCATTATTAATTAGAGTAGAATTATAAAATAATTGGTATTTGGTATGAGTAAAACCTAACTTATCAATTTCCGTTTTATATTTTTTTGCCTTTACACCTTCATCTAAAACTGATGAACTTAAAAAAGCTTCAGCGTTCGATTCGTAAATAGAAGTGCTGTTCTTTAACTTGACAAAATCGATCTGGTTATTCTTATTATAAGAAGTTTCCTGAGCAATTTCTTTTAACTTTTGATTATTTTGGGCTAATAAAACATTACTCGTAAGTAAAGTTAGAATTGCCAATCCATGAGAATAAAGTTTTTTCATGCGTAATGGAGTTAGTTTAGTTATATGAAGCTATAAAACCACATTTAAAAAAGCAAATATTTCGACGAATTCGGGACCCAAAGTTATTAGAGGGGTAGCGGTTAATAAATGGTCTATCTTACTGAAAACTAAAGAATAAGATAGCGTAACTTAGTCTTTTCATGAAACTACGACTGATATACATCTATATTATCCTTTTGATGTCGGTCTGCAGCTCAGGCCAGCAGCGGATTACATGGCCTCTTGAAAAAGTTAACATAACCGGTAATTATGGAGAAATAAGGCCAAATCACTTTCATGCAGGACTTGATTTTTCGACGGATGGCTTGGAAAACCTGCCCGTTTTTGCAGTTAAAGAAGGTTTTATTTCACGAATTAAGATCAGTGCGTTTGGTTATGGGAAAGTGATCTATATAACACATAATGATGGAAGGCTGACTGTTTATGCGCATCAAAATAGGTTTAATGATACACTCGAAAAATTTGTAAGAGGAGAACAGTTCCGACAAATGACTTACGAGTTGGAATTATTTCCTGAGAAAGATCAATTCAAAATCAAAGAAGGTGAAATCATTGGTTACAGTGGAAACACAGGTGGTTCAACCGGACCACATTTACATTTTGAATTAAGAGATGAGTTAACTGAGATCCCAATCAATCCGCTTTTACATTTTAAATTAATTGATTCTGTTAAACCGGCTTTGCAGTCAGTAGGTTTTTATGATGTATGTGATCTTTTTGAAAATCAGTTTTTAAAAAACATTAAAGTAAAAAGAAAAGGAGATAGTCTTTACCTCGAGAATGATTCCATCGTTTTAAAACATTCTGTTATTGGAATTGGTTTTGTAGGTGACGATAAAGAAATCGTAAAAGGGAATCCGAATAATATTTACGATGTAAAATTGTTTTTAGACAGCAATTTGATCTATCACCATCAATTAGATTTTATAAGTTTTGATCAGGCGCATTATGTAAATGAGTTTTCGGATATAATTGATAAACAAAAAATGCAAAAGTGTTTTACGCCGAAGGCTTATCCAAATGAAATTTATAAAACATTGGTTAATTCAGGGAAAATTGATCTGAAGGATACCTTATTTCACTCCGTAAAAATGAAATTTACAGATGAGGCAGGAAATAGTTCAGAACTAAATTTCTTTCTGCGTTGTTCGCAATTCAGGATCGGACAAGTTTATTCAAAAACAAAAATGTATGTTAATTGTTTGGAGAATTATAATTATCAGACTAAAAATTGTGAATTTAATTTACAGCCAAAAACGCTTTACAATGATGTGATCATAAAAGTCACA
>JANYCL010000219.1 GCA_025360355.1 Sphingobacteriaceae bacterium | reverse complement strand
TAATGTCACTTTAGAAGCCAGTAATTGCTGCTGTAATTTCAAAAGATCACTTTTTGCTTTGTTCTGATCGGATTGTGTTAACAAAAGATCTACTTTTGAATCGCTGCCGATCTCTAATTTCAATTTAGCAATGGTCTCACGCTCTTCGTAAATGGAAAGATTTTGCTGCGAGGTTTTTATCAAACGGTTTATTCTTGCAATATCATAATAAGCTAAAATAATATTGTAAACGGTAGTTTCCATTTGTGCTTTCAATTGCAATGCACTTAATTGTTCAGTTTCGTTCAAACGTTTTTTTATCGCGAACATTCTTAACCCGTCAAAAATTATCCAATTAAAATTTACAGAGGCACCAGTATTATTCGATTGCGCTCCTGTTTTATCCTGAATTGTTCCAGTACTGAATTCCTGATGCGAATTCACACTCGCTAAATTTAAATTTGCATTTACACTAACGGTCGGCGACATCCCAGCAGCTCCAAAATTATTTTGTGCTTTAGCAATTTCCTTATCATTCTTAGAAATAATAACTGAATAATTTTTTTCGAGTCCGGTTTTAATAGCGTCTTCTACGGTCAAAACATCCTGGGCATTCATCATGCCGGAACATAAAACAGAAATTAATATATAAAACCGTTTAATCATTTTTCTTCTTCTCCTTAACGAAATATGAATAAATAGAAGGAATAACAAACAAGGTCAATATCATTGATAATAATAAACCACCAATAATTACAATTCCCATTCCCATCCTGCTCTTGCTTCCGGCTCCTAATGCTAAAGCAATTGGCATTGCTCCTAATATTGTAGCAAGACTAGTCATTAAGATCGGACGTAAACGCGCAGTACTCGCTTCAATCAACGCTTCTCTTATTCCCAAACCTTTTTCACGGAGTTGATTTGTGAATTCCACAATTAAAATTCCATTCTTCGTCACCAATCCGATCAACATGATCATTCCTATCTGCGAAAAAATATTAATGGTTTGATTGAAATACCATAATGAAAAAATTGCACCTGCCAAAGCAGTCGGAACCGTGAACATAATTACTAAGGGTTGAATGAAACTTTCAAATTGCGCAGCTAACAATAAATAAATTAATAATAACGCTAATAAAAATGCGAACATAGTATTTGAAGAACTCTCTGAGAAATCGCGTGAAGATCCGGTAAGTGCAGTTGTAAATGTTTCATCCAATAATTTTTTCGCAATAACATCCATTTCTTTGATACCATCGCCAATTGTTTTTCCCGGTGCTAATCCTGCCGAAACTGTTGCAGCCTGATAACGATTGTAATGATATAATTGCGGCGGACTACTTTGTTCATGCATGTGCGTAATATTATCCAACTGAATCATTTCTCCTTTATTACTTCGAACATACAAAGCAGCAAGATCTAAAGGATCATCACGGTTCTCACGTTTCACTTGTCCGATCACTTGATATTGCTTATCGTTCATGATAAAATATCCGAAACGTTGTCCGCTTAACGCGAGCTGCAATGTTTGCGCAAGATCAGCAACCGAAACGCCGAGTGTTTTTGCTTTTTCACGATCGATCTCAACAATTAATTCGGGACGGTTAAATTTTAAATTCACATCGTTGCCTTGAAAAACCGGACTCTTCCCTACTTCATCCATGAATTTCGGCAACACATCGCGTAATTTTTCAAAATTATTATTCTGCAAAACAAACTGTACCGGTAAATTTCCTTTTGGTCCGCCGCCTGATGAAATAGATTGTTCCTGAATAACAAAAACTTTTCCTTCCGGAAACTTAGCAAGATTTTTATTGATGTAAGCCGCGATATCCGATTGCGTACGTTTACGATCCTGCGCATCCGTTAAAGCCAGCCGCACAAAAGCCGTATTAACAGCACCAGAACCAGCGAAACCAGGTGCGGTAACCGTTAGACAAACTTTTGTCTCAGCTACAGAATCACTAATGAATTTCGATAATCTGTCAACGACAGCGTCTGTTGATTCATAAGATGAACCTTCAGGTCCGCTATAAGTTAAACGCAGCCAGTTTCTGTCTTCAAGCGGAGAAAGTTCTGATTGCAATTGCGAACCAAAATAAAAAACACTTCCCAAAGAAATAACAATGATGATAAATGCCATCCAGCGCTTCTGTAAAAAATTTGTGATCGAATTACGGAACCAATTATCGAGTCCTTTAAAGAATGGTTCGCTCCAAATATAAAAACGACTTCTCTTTGTAGGATCTTTGCGAACCATTTTCGCGTTAAGCATTGGTGTAAGAGTTAAAGAGACAAATGCTGAAATTAAAACTGCTCCTGCAATCACGACTCCAAACTCACGGAATAACCGTCCGACAAAACCTTGCAAAAATATTACCGGCATGAAAACAGCAACCAGCGTTAAAGAAGTTGAGATAACTGCAAAATAAATTTCACGCGTGCCTTCAATTGCCGCTTGTTCGGGTTTCATTCCCTTTTCCAATTTCTTGAAAATATTTTCTGTCACAACAATTCCATCATCAACCACTAAACCCGTTGCTAAAACAATTGCCAATAAGGTGAGAACGTTAATGGAATAATCCATCATGTACATAATGAAGAACGCACCGATCAAAGAAACAGGAATATCAATAAGCGGACGGAATGCAATTAACCAATCGCGGAAAAATAAATAAATAAT
>JANYCL010000130.1 GCA_025360355.1 Sphingobacteriaceae bacterium | reverse complement strand
GTAACCCAAGTCATATCCTCAATATTTTCTTTCGGCATGGGTTGCTCGACAAACAAAACATTTTTATCAGAAAGCCAATTTATCATTTCTAAAGCAAAATTCTTTTCTTTCCATCCTTGGTTCGCATCCACAACTAAAGGTTTATCGGAATGCCTTCTTATAGTTTCAATTATTTCTTTGTCGTTATCACTTCCCAACTTTACTTTCAGAATATTAAAATCAGAAACTTCTTTTATCTTTTGTGGAATTAAATTCAGATCACCGATACTTATGGTAACTGAAGTATTTTTAGCAACAGGTTTTTCATAATTTAAATATTGCCAAACAGTTTTTTTATTTGCTTTTGCATAAAGATCATGTAATGCAATATCCAATCCTGCTTTCGCTGCATTATTTCCTTCTGCTAATAAATGAAATCCAATTGTTGTTTCGCCATGTTTGTTACTCAGATTTTTTTTCTCAAGATAAGTTTTCGCTTTATTTAAAAAAGAAATAACAGATTCATGCGTCTCTCCTAAATAAGGCGGCAAAGAGGATTCTCCATAACCAACAAAACCATCACTCTCTAATTTAATGAATACGACATCGGTTTTAGTCCGCGTACCATAAGCTAAACCAAAAGGGTGTTTAAATTCTAAGGAGTATGGACAATAAGAGAGTTTCAAACAATAATTTTTGCTACTACTTTCATGAATTTTCCTTCACCCATTAATGGCGCATGTGCATCTCCAGGTAATACGATCGCGAAATAATTTTCATTTAATAGGATTTCTGAGACAGGTTTATCATTAAACAATTTATAATCATTCTCTGTCATATCATCTACACTAACATCACTGCAAAATGAAGTTTCCTTATAACCAATCAGATCAGAATCTTTAAATACAAAATGAATATCCAAATATTTTTGATGACACTCCAATTTTACACCGTCCCTACCCTTTCCTTCTGTCTCAAAATACAAAAGAAAAAAATTACTGCCGTCAATTTCCTGTTTCTTCTTCTCAAAGTCAGATTGATTGATCTCACTTAAATATTTGAAAGCAGTTTTGAAATACGGATTTAAGCCGTAATATAAATGCGCATTTTTTACGTGATCAATTATCATTTATACCAGCTCATATTTTACACCAGCTTCAGTGCTGACATAACTCTCGATTTTATTAACTTCAAAAAATTCTTTCCTATTTAGAAATACGTTTTTATCTAGCTTAGTAAACAATTCCTCTTTATTATAAGCACAAATATTCCGGAACGGACTGTTTAACAAAGGGAAATCCTTTTTATCAATTGGTGCTAATATGGTTTTGAATCCTAAATTGATCCGCTCAAACATGACTGTCGAAAAAAGAGATATTCCAATATTTACTTTATTGAAAGTAAGAGTTGAATTAGTTTCCGTTCCTGAAATTTCCACTCTCTTCATTATACCAGGACTAATAATAGAATTATAATATTTCAAAGTCTCAGTATAAATTACATTTGTTTTTCTTTCGTAAGGGTGAGTGAATATAACTAGTTTCAAATTCTCTCTTTCCTTAATATAATCTAAAACATATTTTAAAACAATTTCTTCCGCGTCATAAGAACCAACATCAGCAATTGAATGATTAATTTTTTTTCGTAACCAAAAAGCGCTACTGTAAAAACCAATTGTGTTGATAGGCACACTAAACGTTTGATGAGCATAATTTTTTAAATACCCGCCCTGAGCTTCCGGAAACCAGGTTTGAACCGAGTCGTAAAACATTGAATCTTTATAAGCCTCTATTTCTTCATTTTGATAATTGAATCCCAAAATTATTTCGTTTGCTATAATTATTTTATTAGCAAAAGTAAGCGGCACTTCACTTGTTATTTTGTTAACCTTAATTCCGCGGTTCATAAGTAAATATGCCAGCATATTGGAGTCCTTCTCGTAAATGGAAAACATATAAAGTTTTTCGATCTTATTCTTTCTTAAAATAAGGAAGGTATTGAACCACTCCACTGCTTCGCGGATCACCAACGCATAAGAAGCACGGTTACGTGAAAAAGATCCCAGCCAAAAAAATGAAAACATTTTAGAAGCAATAATAAACGCAATGATCTTATGACCAATTGAAAAACCTCCCAATAAATTTTGCCGCGACAAAAACACGTCAGGCTTAATGCCGAAGTGAGCCAAATAATTTTGTCTTGTATCCCAACCAACAAAAGAAGAATCAAGGACTGCAAAATTTCCTTCACCCAATTTTTTTATTTCAGGTTCAGAGCTGAAAATTTGTTTGACTGTATTATAATAACTTTTAAATATTATTAAGTGATCACTTTTTGCCGATTGCGGCAATCGGAAAGATTGTTTGCTGAACAAATAAACAGAAGCATAATATAATCTGCTCTTAGTCTTAAAAATATAAGCAAACCATCCTCCGAAAACATTAAAAATTATTAAGAAATAATTTATGATCATTTCTTTAAAATATTTTCCAATTCTTTTTTGGACATATTCTCCTCAAAAATAATTTCCTTTGTTCTTTCCGGTCCTAAATTGAACAAAGCATCAACTATTCCCATATAAGGAACAAAATCGCCCCATAGTTGCGGATAAACCGGATGTTTATACTCCTGAAAATAAATTCCAATATTATTTTCTTTAAATAAATTCTCATCAACATAGTCTTTGCCCAAAGCACCAAAAACAAAAGCATTTGAGTTTGTTGCCTTACACAGATCAATAATTAAATCTTGTTTTTTTCTTTCAATTTTTAATTCTGATAAGCGGAATATTTTTGGATCTATTTTTAATTCCTTAAAAAAGAAAAGTGTTGATTGCAAAATAAATTCAGAAAGGTTATTTGTATCGTTCTTATAATAATCCTCAAAAAAAGAAGAGTACCTGTTAAAGTACTCCGTCTTCTTATAATTCAACATGAATGAGTTCCAATGTTTTTTCTTCCAGTTACTCTTCGAATCCATTTGCATGTCCAAAATAGTTTTCTCCATATGGCCTTTCATTTCAACCGGGATCGTTAACCAAGCTTCACCGTTAGAAGTTTTTATCTTATTTCTATTGGTAAAACTATTTTTCTCGAACTGAACCGCATCAAGTATCACAAAATTATCTGCCAAAGCTATTTTATGAAAATAACCTAACCATGGTAAATAAGATAATTGATGTGCAGTAAGGATCATTTTATTGAATGCTTCGTATTAGCATAAATGCTTCAGCATATTCTTTTCCTACAATTACACCATTGCGCTGACATTGAATTTCCAACGCCTTCGGTGAACGCGGATGCGGATATTTACGTTTTTCAAATTCATAACTTTCCATTCCTTTTATTTTAGCATCCACATTTTTTTTAGAAACCTCTAAAAATAAATTTGGTTTGAAATAATTAGGATGATTAAACGCCTGCCATTCGGTTGATGATGGCGTTTCGAAAGTGATAATTGTTTTCACACACTCATGAATCATAGGCCGCGTTGCTGTAATTACAGCATCAAAAGTTTGACGGTGATCAACATTCGTATCTCCCCCGTGATGTGTAAAAATAATTTCAGGTTTGAAGTCATTTTTTTCTTTCTCAATAACTTTTACCAGATCTAATAAAGCAACTGAATCAAAACGGTTATCGGCAAAATCATAAGTTTTTACTTCATGATAACCAATCGCCTTTGCGGCGTTTTTTATGTTTTGCTTATGAACTGCCAGTTCTTTCTTCCATTTTTTTACATCGCGGTTATTACTTCGGGAAGTAATTCCTTCACCTAAGATCACAACTTTAATTTTGCAATTAAATTGCTTAATTAATTTATGCATGCTGGCACCTAAGCCTAATAACTCATCATCAGGATGCGCTACAACCAGCATGATCCTTTTATTTTTAAACATTAATTCCATATATGATATTCGTTTAAGTTTACTGTTGGTTTAAATCCGTTCTTAGCAAAGAATTTTAAAGCACTTGCATTTTTATTTTCCGTATTTGCAATAACATAACTTGTTGATTGCATTTTCGCTTTATGCATAACGTAATTTAATAAATTAGAAGCATATTCTTTTCCTTTATGTTCAGGTGAAGAAGCAATTAAAGATACAAATCCAATTTTATACTCAGGCAACGGACTCATGTTTTCCCTATATAAAAAGAAAGAAGTGACTTTATCACCTTCCATGGCAACATAAAGTTTAGAAGTTTTATTTTTGATCTCATTAACGATCCAAGAGCGGTAAATATCATCCACCATTTCCTTTGAGAAATTTTTATCCTCCCGGAAACGGCTATGGTTAAAAGAATTTTGTGAGAGAGCAAGGATCTGAAGAATAATTTCTCTGCTATTTTTTATTTCGTTTGCGTATTCAATATAAGTTAGATTCTTATCATACTGTGGTTTGTATTCATCTAAATTAAGATGCTGCGATGTTTTCGAACTCAACAGAGTTAGTCCGCCTTTTTCAGCGAATTTACAAAAGCTATGATCCGCATTTAAACGAATATAACAACAATCATATTCATTCAATTCGCTTACTGTTTCCTTAAACGCTTCCACTGAAGCGACTTTATCTTCCAGCCAAAGCAAGCGACCAATATATTTGTCCATTTTTGTAGAATCCCATTTCTCGCGGCGTGTGTAGCCCTTTAGATCGCCAAAATACATTTCTTCAGCGTTCTTTATTACTAAACGTTTATATGCTTCCTCTAATTTTTTTTCTTGATTTAGAAAAAGGTACTGCGAATCAAAAATACATTTGTCAAATTCCATTTTAGTTTGTGTCTTTAAGGTTACAAGGATCGTAAGCTTTTACATCCTTATTTAAAATTTTTCCAATAAAATTAGTGAGATCATCATTGTCAATTCCTTCACCCGGGCGGACAAAAGATAATTTATCCAAACTCATCTTCTCTCCCTTTACAAAGTCAGCATTGTAATGATAGCTTCTGCGGTATTTTAATTTATTTACTTTTTCAGTTTCGCTTCTTAAAAAACCTTCTGCATTTAAATTTGCATCAATATGACGAACCCAGTTTACTAATTC
>JANYCL010000080.1 GCA_025360355.1 Sphingobacteriaceae bacterium | reverse complement strand
CAAGATCAATGCTGCGGCACGTTTAAGAGCAGTAACAGTCATTTCAGGATCAGTTCCTCTCTCAAAACGGAAAGATGCATCTGTTTTTAATCCATGATGTTTTCCGGTTTTGCGTATGAAATCACTGTTAAAATAAGCACTCTCTAAAAATATTGCTGTTGTTTTTTCTGTTACTCCACTTTCCAATCCACCAAACACACCCGCAATGCACATCGGTTCTTTCTCATTACAGATCATCAGATCTTTCGCTGATAATTTTCTATCAACGCCATCTAAAGTTTTAAAAACTGCTACTTCAGCACAGGTCTTAACAATAATTTTATTTCCTTTTACTTTTTCAAGATCAAAAGCATGCAATGGTTGTCCAAGTTCATGCAATACAAAATTAGTTATGTCAACAATATTATTTATCGGACGTAATCCAATTGCTTTTAAACGGTTCTGTAACCATGCAGGAGATGCAGCAACAGTAATGCCGCTAATAACTAATCCGCTGTATCTCGGACAAGCTTCTTTATTTTCAATAACAATCTCAACATCACTTACTTTTGTAGCCGGCGGAGTTTGATTTATTCCTAATAATGTTACTACACTTTTACTTTCAGCATTAGCGCATTTTAAAACTGCAACAAGATCACGCGCAACACCTAAATGAGATGCGGCATCGCTTCTATTGGGAGTTAAACCAATTTCAAAAACAATATCATTTTCGATTTTAAAATAATCGGCCGCAGCTAAACCCACTTTTGTATCAGCAGGTAAAACTAAAATTCCATCATGACTACTTCCAACACCAATTTCATCTTCCGCACAGATCATTCCTTCACTTACCGCGCCGCGTATTTTACGCTTTTCCATTTTCATCGGTTCGCCGCTTACAGGATAAATTGTGGTTCCAATTGTAGCAACTAAAACTTTTTGTCCGGCAGCAACATTTTTCGCACCGCAAACAATGGAAAGTAATTCAGTCGCACCAATATTTACTTTAGTGAGACTAAGATTATCTGCATCGGGGTGTTTTTCTTTTTCAATTACTTCTCCAACAATAATACCTTTTAATCCGCCTTTAACTGATTCAAACACTTCTATTCCTTCCACTTCTAAACCGCAATCCGTTAATAGTTTTGCGGTTTCATTGGCGTCAATATCAATGTTTATGAGGGTTTTTAACCAGTTGTAAGAGATCTTCATAGATGCAAATATAAAAAATTACAGAGTTCTTCCTCAATAAAAAAAGGCAATTTTATGAAGTACTGAACCTTGAAAACACTCTTTTTTCGACCTAAAGTTTTTAGGCTTGGAAAAAACAGACTTTTCTCAATATAAATTGGCTTTTTTACCCTCTAATTCAACAAATTCTCGTTACTTTGCATACCTATTTCATATGAATTCGTTTGAACCCCATCAATACAAAATCGGCATTTTAGGAGGCGGACAATTAGGCCGGATGCTGATCCAAAGCGCGGTTAATTATAACTTAAATATTTTTGTTTTAGATCCTGATGGCAATGCGCCATGTAAAAATCTTTGTCATTTTACCAAAGGCAGCATCACCGATTACGATACAGTTTATAAATTCGGGAAAGATAAAGATGTTATTACGATTGAAATTGAGAATGTAAATATTGAAGCTCTAAAACAATTACAAAAAGACGGTAAAAAAGTTTATCCTCAGCCGGAAGTAATTGAATTAATTCAAGACAAAGGTTTGCAAAAAATGTTTTACCAGCGCAACGATATTCCAAGCGCTGATTTCTTTTTGACAGACACAAAAGCACAAATTTCTAAATACGCAGATTTTTTTCCTTTCTTTCAAAAACTTCGTCAGGGTGGATATGATGGGAAAGGCGTTGTAAAATTATTGAGTCCTTATAATTTAGATAAAGCTTTTGATTCTCCTTGTGTTTTGGAACGTTTAGTTGATTTTGAAAAAGAACTTTCTGTTATTGTTGCGCGTAATCCGGATGGCGAATGCAAATGTTTTCCTGTTGTTGAATGTGAATTTAATCCGCAAGCTAATTTAGTTGAGTTTTTATTTTCTCCGGCTAATATTAAGAAAAATATTGAGAAAGATGCAATTACAATTGCCATTCAAGTAGCAGAAAAATTAGGAATCGTTGGTTTATTGGCTGTTGAATTATTTGTGACTAAAGACGGCAAAGTTTTAGTAAATGAAATTGCACCGCGACCACACAACAGTGGTCATCACACAATTGAAGCAAATATTGTTTCCCAATTCGAACAACATTGGCGCGCAATTCTAAATTTACCATTGGGAGATACATCTATTGTGAAACCCGCGGTGATGATAAATGTTTTGGGAGCGATGGGTTATGAAGGTCCTGCTATTTACGAAGGAATGGAAGATGTTTTAAAATTTAGCGGCGTTTATATTCATTTATACGGTAAAACTACAACCAAACCGTTCCGCAAAATGGGACATGTAACAATTGTTGATGATGATATTGTAAAAGCTAAACAAAAAGCTAAAACCGTAAATCAGATCTTAAAAGTTGTTTCTTAATTATTTTTTATGAAAAAATTACTCGCATTTGTTTTTGTTATATCATTCAACCTAATTTTTTCTCAAACCATTGATGAGAAATACGTAAAGGAAAATTATGGCAAGAAAGAATATAAAATTGAAATGCGTGATGGTGTAAAATTATTTACTACTGTTTATTCCCCAAAAAATACAACAGAAAAAAATCCGATCATCATGGTGCGCAGTCCTTACTCCTGTGCTCCTTATGGTGAAGATAAATTTTCGGAACGTTTATGGCTTACTTATTGGAAAAATTATATAAAAGAAAATTATATTTTAGTTGTACAGGATGTGCGTGGTCGCTGGATGAGCGAAGGTGAATTTGTGGATGTTCGTCCTTTCATCGAAAATAAAAAGTCAAAAAAAGATATTGATGAAGCAAGCGATACTTATGATGCGATCGATTGGCTTATAAAAAATATCCCGAACAACAATGGAAATGTTGGTGTGTTTGGAATTTCTTATCCCGGTTTTTACAGCACAATGGCTGCATTGAGTGAGCATCCCGCATTAAAAGCTGTGAGTCCGCAAGCGCCGGTTACCGAATGGTTTTTAGGAGATGACTTTCATCACAATGGTGCATTTATGATGATGGATGCTTTTAATTTTTATTCAGGTTTTGGAAAACCGCGTCCTAAACCAACAACAATTGGAAGAAAAGGTTTTGATTACCCGATCCAGGATAATTATAAATTTTATTTAGAAACCGGTTCTCTTAAAGGCTTAACAAAATTACTCGGCGACTCCATCACTTTCTGGAATGAACTAATGAACCATCCAACTTACGATGATTGGTGGAAAGCAAGAGATGCGCGACGTGCTTGTAAAAAAGTTAGTCCTGCAATGTTAATTGTCGGCGGTTTGTTTGATGCTGAAGATTGTTATGGCGCTTGGAATTTATATAAATCAATAGAGAAAAATTGCCCAACTACGAATAACAAATTAGTAATGGGTCCTTGGAGTCATGGTGGTTGGTCGAGAAGTGATGGAACTTATTTGGGTAATGTACGTTTTGGTTCTAAAACATCCGACTTCTATCAACAAACAATTGAATTACCATTTTTTAATTATTATTTAAAAGGAAAAGGCAGTGCTGAACAAATTGCAGAAGCAAGTATTTTTGTGAGTGGCGCAAATGAATGGCGCAAGTTTAAAACATGGCCGCCAAGCAATGTGGAGAACAAATCAATTTATCTGACTGATAAAAACAAATTATCTTTTAATTCTCCGCAAGAAAATTCTTCATTCTCGCAATATACCAGCGATCCTAATAAACCAGTTCCCTATTCGGAAGGAGCGCATCAGTTTCGTACTAATGAATACATGACCGACGATCAACGTTTTGCTTCGAGGAGAACAGACGTAATTACATTTGAAACTGATATTTTGAGTGAAGATCTTACTTTAGCCGGGGTTGTCACAGCAAATTTAAAAGTAGCTATTTCAACAACTGATGCAGATTTTGTTGTGAAAGTGATCGATGTATTTCCGGATAAATTCAGATATGATTCGGCGTATTGTTGTGAAGGAACAAATTGGGATGCG
>JANYCL010000068.1 GCA_025360355.1 Sphingobacteriaceae bacterium | reverse complement strand
TGGTTGAGCGTCTGTTAATTGGACTACTTAGCAATGGACATATCCTTTTAGAAGGTGTTCCTGGATTAGCTAAAACCAAGAATGGATTTGGTAAAGGAAAAGTTGTATCCCCAATTGTAACCTGACGTTCTTGCATAGCCTCAAGTAAAGCTGATTGAACTTTTGCGGGAGCACGGTTAATTTCATCGGCCAAAACAAAATTTGCAAAAACCGGTCCTTTACGGATCGAAAATGCTTCTTGTTTTTGGTTATAGATCATGGTTCCGATCAAATCGGCCGGTAAAAGATCAGGAGTAAATTGGATCCTACTAAAATCGGCTTTTACACATTTAGCTAATGTATTTATTGCCAGTGTTTTAGCTAATCCAGGAACACCTTCTAAAAGGATATGTCCATTGCTAAGTAGTCCAATTAACAGACGCTCAACCATGTTTTTCTGACCAACAATTACCTTATCCATTTCGCTTGAAAGGAGGTCTACAAACGCACTTTCGCGTTGTATTTTTTCGTTTAATTCTCTTATATCTACCATAACTTTATAATGTGTTCAAAAATAGTAAGCATAAGGGGTTTAGGGCTACAATGCGCTGTTAAAAGATGTTAAGCACACAATAGGAATTAACCTTATTTAAGGTTGATGAAAATCAGTTCGCTTAACCGGTTTTTTTTAGATTTTCGTTGTCAAAAAAATTAGAGGGGAAATAGTACTTGCTAATTGCAAATATTTACCTATTTTTGACGCACATTTAAAAACCTTTAAAAAACTAAACAATGAAAAAATTAACAATTTTAGCTGTTGCAGCATTAGCAATTAGCTTTGCATCTTGCAAAAAAGATCGCGTTTGTACTTGTACTTACACTAGCACAGGTTCATCAACTTCAAGCACTCAAGTAAATACTATGACTAAAGTATCAAAAGCTACAGGTAAAGCTAATTGTACTTCAGGAACTGATTACAACACTGCTTCTGCATCTTATATTAACACAAGAAGCTGTACTTTAAGCTAATATTAATTAGCATTTATTTAAAAAGGCTTTCGAATCTCGGAGGCCTTTTTTTATGGCTGTTTTCTGGGGCTTGGGACTTTGTGTTTAGAATATCAAATAATTAAGTATTTTAGATCTATTAAAAAAACAGTATAAATGAAAAAACTAACATTATTACTTGTTACCGTTTTGGCAATTTCTTTTGCTTCTTGCAGAAAAGACAGAACCTGTACCTGTGATTCTACTACTAATACTACCGGACCAACAGGTGTTACAACGGCAACAAAGTCGGATACAAAAACTTTAAAACATGTGAGTAAAACTGAGGGTCGTGTAAATTGTATGTCTTTAAGATATTCGTTTGAATATGTTATTTCTACCGATACTTATACGGATGATATTGAACGTAAATGTACTTTGAGTTAATATTTATCATGACCGCTAAAAACAATACCATGAAAAAATTCTTTATACTATCCGGAACTTTTATTTTGCTTGCAGCATTTATTTCTTGCAAAAAAGATCACGTTTGTGGGTGCGTTGGTACGAGTACCGAACCCGGAACAACACGTACCATAACGTACATTACATTTACACATGCGAAAGCAAGCGACGCCAAAAGAGCATGCATTAAAACATCCAGTAGTTATACTTCGTCAGTTGACGGACAAACTTATGTGAATACTACAGATTGCGCTATAAAAGATTAATAATTATAAAAACGGTTTAAAATGAAAAAACTAATTACACTCTCCGCATTGATCGCTATAATGACATTTGCTTCCTGTAAAAAAGATTTCCAGTGTTCATGCGTTACCACAACTAATGGAGTAGCTGGTCCTGCTGTTAGCACAAGTTTGGTTTCCGTAACCAAAAAAACAGCTAAGGCAAATTGCGTGAACGAAAGCGGAACCGATGCAAATGGAAAACCTTACACCAAGGATTGTCAGTTAAACTAATTACGTATTTATACCGATTACCAATATATTTCGGTCTGATTTTTTTATAGGATATTGGTATCGGCATTAACCATTGTAAATTATAAAATATCCTTCGGTGATTTTACAATAACAATTGGTATAACATTTAATAAAAAGGCTACCTTTGCGTGGCTTTTTTTATGACTAAACAAAAAATATTCAAAATACTTTTAATTATTTTAAGCGCGCTGCTTGGCTTGCTTTTTATTTATTCAGGCTACACTAAATTGTATCCCATTGAGCCTTTTGAATACACTTTTGTTGATTTAGGAATTGTGAATTGGGCCCTTGCTCCTTTCGTTGCCCGTTTCATGATCGGACTGGAATTTTTTATTGGCCTGATGTTGGTTTTCAATTTATACCTCAAAAAATTTACCATCAAACTTACAGTCGGAACCTTAGTTGTGTTCACTATTTATTTATTGGTGATGATCTTAAGAGAAGGCAACAACGGTAATTGTGGTTGTTTCGGGAATGCAATTGCTATGACACCTTTACAAGCTGTAATTAAAAATGTGATCATGCTTGCGATCTGCTTTTTGATCTACAAATTTCATGAAGGATTTATTTTTGGAAAATTGAGTTCTTCGCTGGCCTTTTTGTTTTTTGTGAGTTCCATGACAATGCCGCATGTTTTAAATTATGTTGATCTTACTTATTCGGAAGCTTATTTAAATAAACCGGAAGACAAGTTTCCGCTTGAAATGGATACATTATTTAATAATTCCGCAGCGCCAAAAACATTATCAAAAGGCAAACATGTTGTGGCTTTTATGAGTTGCAGTTGTATGCATTGCAGAGTTGCAGCAAAAAAAATGCGCATCATGCACGAAAAAAATCCAGCCATATCCTTTTACTTTGTTTTAAATGGTGATAGTATAAAATTAAAACAGTTTTACGCCGATACAAAAACACAGGATTTCCCGTATTCAACATTAAAGGCCCGTCCGTTCATTTATTTAGCAGGAACCAATTTGCCAACCATTTATCTTGTCAACAATTCGGTTGTGGAACATTGGGTTAATTACATGCAGCTTAACCAAGCCGAAGTTGAGAATTGGATCAAATAATAGCCGAAAAGCCCTCGTTTTATAAGGGAATAACTTAATTTTTTATTTACAATTACTTTACCTAATTTAGTTACTATGATAAATTGTAAAAAAATTAAGCAATTATTCGTTTTATGTTCTTTACTAATTTTAAATGTTAGTCGCGGACAAGTTTTAATAAACGAATATTCAACTTCAAATCTTACATCTTTCGTTGATAATTTTGGTAGTAATGAGGATTTTATAGAATTGTATAATACAAGTGCAACAGCTGTAAATTTAACAGGATATCATCTTAGCAATAAATCAACTAACCTCGGAAAGTGGACAATAGGAGCAGGCGTAACAATTAGCGGCAACGGAATTTTAAGAATTTGGGCCTCCAATAGAAATGTAAATACCGGCTTAAATCTTCACACTAATTTTTCACTTAAACAATGTACTTTCGATAAAATTATTTTATCAAATCCTTCTTTAACTGTTCTGGATTCCTTTACTGTTAAAAAAACACAGGCAGGTCACTCTCGCGGACGTAAAACAAATGGAGCTCCAACCTGGAGTGTATTCACAACTCCAACTCCGAATGCTTCAAATAATACTTCAACTCCTTTCTTGGGTTATTCTTCAGCTCCTGTAATGAGTTTGCCGCAAGGTTTTTACAGCGGACCGCAAACACTTTCTATTGTTTGTCCCGATGCAGGCTCTAGTTGTAAATACACAATTAACGGAAGTTCTCCTGCAACCTCTTCAAGTATTACTTATTTTACGGCTATTGCAATTCCAAACACTATGGTGATACGTGCTCAGGCCACGAGTACAAACGTATCCATGTTGCCAAGTTTTGTAGAGAGTAATACTTATTTTATTAGTGTCACACATTCGGTTGCTGTGGTATCAGTTTTTGGTGATGGTGTAGGAGTATTATTTGGCGGTTCTGCAATAGTTACTGAAACCGGTCTCGAATATTTTACCGAAACAGGTGTTTATAAAGCTGAAGCGGACGGACAAGCCAATAAACACGGGAACGACTCGTGGTCATATCCGCAGCGAGGAATAGATTTTGTGTGCAGAGATGAATACGGTTATAACGACGCATTAAAATATCAGATCTTTAATTCAAAAACCAGAAATGAATTCCAGAGAATAATTCTGAAAGCTTCGGCTAACGATAATTATCCATTCGAATGTCCTGTAGCAGGAAATCCTTATGCCTGGGGCGATCCAACATTATACGATGCTGCTCATATACGCGATGCCTATGTACACACTGTTGCGCAAAAAGCCAACATGCATCTCGATGGAAGAACTTGGGTTCCCGGTATTTTATATGTGAACGGTGCTTATTGGGGCGTTTATGATTTCAGGGAGAAAGTTGATGATAAAGACTTTACCAAATATTATTGGAATTCTTCAGAAGATTCATTGCAGTATTTACAAACTTGGGGAAGCACATGGTCGGCTTACGGCGGAACACAAGCACAAACCGATTGGAATACTTTTGTAAGTTATGTTGCTGCAAATAGCATGACAGTTGCCGCTAATTACGCATACGTTGATAGTGTTTATAGTACAAAAAGTTTAGCTGATTACGTAATATTGAATTCTTATGCGGTAACTTCTGATTGGCTAAATTGGAATACAGCTTGGTGGAGAGGCATGAATTCATCTTGTAACAAAAAGAAATGGAGATATACTTTATGGGATGAAGATGCGACCTTCCATCATTATGTAAATTATACAGGCGTACCTAATCTTAACTCTAACGCCGATCCTTGTGACCCATCAACGTTAAGTAATCCCGGTGGAGAAGGACATATTCCTATTTTGAATAAACTTTTAACGAATTCAATATTCAAACAATATTATGTAATGCGCTATTTCGATTTACTAAATACAGGATTAAGTTGTAAGCGTATGACAGATATTTTGGATAGCATGATCAACGTGATCAAACCGGAAATGCCAGGACAAATTGCAAAATGGGGCGGAACAATGGCTGCATGGCAAACAAACGTAAATAATCTTAAAACTTTTATCCAGGCACGTTGCGATACCATTACCAAATTATTTAATACTTGTTACAATGTTACTGGTCCTTATATAATAAAAGTAAATGTTGATCCGCCCAATTCAGGAACTGTTGATTTTAATTCTTTGAACTTAGGAACATTTACCTGGCAAGGAACTTATCCGGGTAATTTGCCGAATATTTTAAAAGCACACCCGAAACCAAACTATTGTTTCTCACATTGGACAACTAAAACTCATACACTTTCACCGAGTATGACGGACTCAGTTGTTACTTTATTATTGATGTCGAGTGACAGTATTGTTGCACATTATATTTATAATCCGAAACCAACTGTTACGCCAAGCAACACAAGTATGTGCGTAGGAAATCCTGTTCAACTGCAAGCTTCCAATGGAATTAATTACACTTGGATACCAAGTACAGGTTTAAGTTGCACAACGTGTTCTAATCCTATTGCAAGTCCAAGCGTTTATACAACTTATACTGTTATATCAACGGCCTCTGCTGCTATTGGTTGTAAAGCTTCCAACACAGTAACCATGAGTATTACTGCGAATCCTCAGGTTCTTTCAAGTCCTATAAGTACAAATGTTTGTGTTGGTCAGAGTGCGTATTTAGTTGCGAGCAACGGAAGTAATTATAATTGGGCACCAAGTAACGGATTAAGTTGCCCAACATGTCCCGGTACTTATGCAAGTCCAACTGTGACTACAGTTTATACTGTTACTTCAAACAATTCGCTATTATGCAGTACAACTGCAACACAAATTATAAATGTTCTTCCTTATGCAAATGCTGCATTTACGGCGACAAATAATGCGATGACCGGTTTCCCACAAACTTTAACTATTACTAATACTTCGAGTTCGGCTAGTAGTTATTCATGGTCGTTAAGCAATGGAAGTACAGCAACATCAACTGTTCCTTCATTTGTTATTAATAATCCGGGAACATATACATTGATCTTAATTGCTTACGGAAATAATGGATGCAACGATACAACACGTTCAATAATTGTTGCTGATGATATTATCAAACCTCAGCCAAGTGTTACTTTTCCGAATGTGTTTACACCGAACGGGGATGGCACTAACGATTTCTTTTTACCGATCATGAAGGAATTTGCCGACATGGAAGTTTCTGTTTATGACCGTTGGGGAATTTTAGTTCACGAAATGCATGGCATTACCGACAAATGGTTAGGTGAAACTACTAAAGGAAAAGAATGTCCTGCGGGAACTTATTTTTACGTATTCACAGGTAAAGATCTGAACGGAAAAAATTACGTTTACAAAGGTTACGTTCAGTTGCTAAGGTAAATTTGTAAGAGGAAATTAAATATTTTTAAGAATTTCTTTTTCTATTTCTTCGCTGTCCCACTTATTTTCTATTCCAGGCATTGCCATAATTTTTTGCATGATGGCTTCTTGTTTTTGTCCTTCTTTTAATGCTGTGCTATAGCGAATGTGCGGACTGTAAGTTACCATTGAATAAAGCGGGATCCATTTTTCAGGATATTTTGAATTAAATCTTGCTTCGATTTTTTTCTGTAATAAGAATTTAGGATCAGCCGTTTTATCCCGCATCTCAATAAAATTAGCAACAGCAAGATCTGCAATTGCATCACCATCGGGTTTGCGCAGGGTTTGATACTCCGGCATTATTTTATTCCAATCCTCTTTATGTTTATCAATTAATTCGTTCAATACAACACAATCTTCAAATCCGCAATTCATTCCTTGTCCGAAAAAAGGAACAATAGCATGTGCTGCATCTCCAATTAGCGCGACTTTATTATCGAATGTCCACGGAAAACATTTTACAGTTACCAATGAAGAAATAGGGTTATTCATGAAATCATCAATCAGTGTTGGCATTAAAGGAACTGCATCCGGAAATTCTTCATCAAAGAATTTTTTTACTTCTTCTTTAGTTTTTAATTTTTGGAATGATTTTTCGCCTTCGAAAGGTAAAAATAAAGTGCAGGTAAAATTTCCATCTATATTCGGTAAGGCGATCATCATAAAACTTCCTCGCGGCCAAATATGTAATGCGTTCTTCTCTATTAAAAAAGAACCGTCCTTACCGGGAGGAATAATTAATTCTTTATAGCCTGCAGAAATATAATGTTGATTGTACTCAAATCTATCACTCGTTAATTGCATGTTCAAACGCGATGCAGCAAAAGCGCCATCAGAACCAAAAACTAAATCACTATTCGCGGAGCTTGTTTTTTGTGTTTCTTCATTTATGAATTGTGATTCGAGAGTTGCACGGTTAATATGAGTACAACGCTCGTTGAAATTAATTTTTACACCACCTTTTTGTTCAGCAAGATCCATTAAACGCATATTTATTTCAGCACGGGATACAGAATAAATAGCTTGATTCTCTTTACCATAAGGCTGAAATGCAGTTGAACTATCTTTATGATGAATAAAACGCCCGTACATTGGAATAGCAATTTTCCGGATCTCATCTGCAATTCCAACTCCTTCCAATCCTCTCCATCCCCTATCACTCAAAGCTAGATTTATGGATTTACCTGCCGACATTTTTGCGGTTCGCATATCAGGACGACGTTCATAAATATTTACTTTATAGCCTTTTTTAGCAAGATAAATGGAAAGTAAAGAACCAACCAAACCTGCGCCAATAATATTTACATTTTTTCCCATAGATTGGAATTACCCTGCAATTTTACATAAAAACTAAGTAATTACCATTGCTAAAAATCATTATTTAGGCAAATCTTATAGTTTTTAATCAATCCTTTCAATTTGTTACCTTTGTTTAGTGTTAGAAAGCTTCAGATCGAACATATCAAAAAACAAATTATTTGCTAAAACCGATAAGCTTTTATTGGCCTTTAGCGGTGGAATAGATTCCGTTGTATTAGCTATGCTTTTAAAAGAAGCAGGATATGATTTTGAACTCGCACACTGTAATTTTAAATTGCGGGGAAAAGAGTCTGATACCGATGAAAAATTCTGTAAGGACTTTGCCAAAAAAATAAACATAAAAATTCATTCACATCAGTTTAAAACAAAAGAGTATGTGAAGAAAACCAAACTCTCGGTACAAATGGCCGCACGTGAATTACGTTATAATTGGTTCATGGATCTGGTTAAAAAAAATAAATACAAATATGTTCTAACCGCCCATCATGCAAACGATGCGATTGAAACTTTATTAATTAATTTAGTAAGAGGGACAGGAATAAACGGACTTCAAGGCATTCCCCAAAAACAAAATTTAATTGTAAGGCCTTTATTATTTGCAACCAAGAGTGAAATTCAGACTTATGCCAAAAAAAATAAATTAATATTCAGGAACGATAGTAGTAATGATGAAGTAAAATACAAACGTAATTTTTTACGTCATGAAATAATTCCCGGACTGAAAAAACTAAACCCTTCGCTTGAGAATACTTTTGAAAATAACATTCGTTTATTCAAACAAACGGCTTCTGTTTTAAAACAATTTATCAGCGAAAAGAAAAAGCTAATTGTTACCGGTGACAAAAATGATCTTAAAATTGATCTTAAAAAATTATTGAAAGAAGAATCAGCTGAGCTTTTACTTTTTGAATGGCTGCATCCTTTGGATTTTAATGCCTCCCAAGCAGAACAGATTTTTACAGCGCTCGATATAAAATCGTCAGGTAAATTATTTTTTTCGCCAACGCATAAAGCATTGATCGACCGTGATCATATTTTTGTTGAGCTGTTAGAACCGAAAACTTCAAAAAGCGAATATATTTTAAATGGTATTGCTGATTTTAAAAAATTACCATTTGCATTGGAGGCCAATTTATCTATCGATAAAAAAATAATCAGCGGAAAAAATATCGCACAAATTGATTTTCAAAAATCATTATTCCCAATGAAATTGCGCAAATGGCAACAAGGCGATAGGTTCATGCCTTTGGGAATGGAAGGTTTTAAAAAAATAAGTGATTTTTTAATTAATCAAAAACTTTCGCGTTTTGAGAAAGAAAATATTTGGCTGCTGTTAAATAAAAATGAAGTCGTTTGGGTTGTTGGTCAGAGATTGGATGAGCGCTACAAAATAAATTCAAAAACAAAAAAGATCCTTAAACTACAATTAAAGGAAGTGTAATGGAAAAAGAAATAGTTTTTGAAGAGAGGCAGTATATGGGACATAATCGTTTAAGTATTATGTGGCGGATGATCCTTGCACTATTTTGTTTCATTGGTTATTACTGGAGTGAGAATCCGAAGCCTGTTCAGGTTTCTGTTTTTTATATTGGTTCTTATCCTATTCAGGATATTCCTAATTCCGGTAAAATATTTTTCTTGCTTGGATTATTTATACTAGTTATTTCTTCTGTGCTGATCTATATTTTGCATATTCATACAAGGGTTTTTAAAGGCTATATGATAATTGATGGGTTTTGGAATTCGCGCAAAGTGAAAATTGATTTCGGCACAATTAATTATATCCGCAAAGGGCGTTATAAAAAAAATATTTTCAGAAGGGCGGTTTACAATTTACATTCGAAAGGGATTATTAGGTTTTATACAAGCGGACAAGAATTCATCGAATTAAAAGACAACGCCGGATTTACTTATCGTATTGGTACTCAGCGTTCAGAGGAGTTAATTGCTTTGATCAGATTAGAGGTAAAAAGTTGATAAGATGTTGAAACCCAGGGGGTGTTTAGGCGTATAATTATAAGTTAAACCTTAAACCATCCTGCCATGACAACAATTGCATTCGAAAAAATTGAGAAGGAAAACATTTCCGGCCTGAAATTTCCGAACATGGAAGTTTTATTCAGCCAAGAAAAAATTGATGAACGTGCAGCCGAATTAAAACGCGCACTTTCATTGGGAAACCTCGAACAAACTAAGATCAGAATTTACTTTGAAGATGAAAATTCTTTCAAAGTTGTTGATACTACAGTTTGGGGCGTAACCGATAAAAGAGTGATCTTAAAACAAGGTGTTGTAATCCCCATTAACAGGATCCACCAGATCAGACTCTAACCCAATACCCAAGTTAAATACAAATACACAAACGGCGTTACAAAAATAAGGCTGTCGAAGCGATCTAATATCCCGCCGTGACCTGGCATGATCTTTCCTGAATCTTTTATTCCTGCTTGTCGTTTTAAAAGTGACTCGAACA
This sequence comes from Sphingobacteriaceae bacterium, assembly GCA_025360355.1. Taxonomy (GTDB): domain Bacteria; phylum Bacteroidota; class Bacteroidia; order B-17B0; family Aurantibacillaceae; genus JAHEYG01. Next base: position 214 of record JANYCL010000068.1, on the reverse strand, counting down.
GATCGCCCAGAGTTCCAAATACAACAACCAAAACAGAAATTACTAACCAATGTACAAATGCAATTTCAGGAAACCAACCTGCAACAATATAAGATGATGCCATTGTAAGAACTCCGCCGCCAATAGTTCCTTCCCAAGTTTTTCCTGGAGAAATACGTTCGTATAATTTTCTTTTCCCAATTAAACTTCCAACTAAATAAGCAAAGGTATCGCT
>JANYCL010000042.1 GCA_025360355.1 Sphingobacteriaceae bacterium | reverse complement strand
ATCCTTGAATGATTTATTTTTTCCGTACTCTTTAGCCAGATCACGCATAAGATCTTGTGTGCCGTAAGTTCCGTTGCTGTAATAACGCAGCATAATATCTAAACACATACTTATTACAGCACCTTTTTCGTAAACATTATTATATTGTTTATGATAATGATCGGTTAAAACATATTTACTCATGAATGTAAACGGAACTGTATCGTTGTATTGAGTTAAAGAATTATTATATTTTTCCATCATTACCTGAAAAAAATAATCGTAATTAATTAATCCCGCTTTCACTTGTGCGTGATGTGCTGAGTATTCAGTCAAGCCTTCGTATAACCAAAGATGTTCGCTCATTACAGGATTGTTGAAATCAAAATTTCCTATTTCCTCAGCATGAATATTCAAAGGGGTAACGATATGAAAAAATTCATGCGCACAAACATCACTAATAGTTTGAGAAATGGAAGCTGTATCCAACTCCGGCAAAGTGTACATGGATGAATACGAATGTTCAAGTGCACCTGAAGAACCGGTTAAACTAGGCTTGTCCATAAAATAAAACAAGAAAGCATATTTGTCTACAGGTAATTGTCCATTCAAATAATCTTTCTGCGCATTCAGCAATCGCCTTAATTTACTTGCCGCGAATTTAGAGGTGATAACGCCATTTGGTGAATACACTCCAACCAAAACTTTCGTATTCGCAACCATTATAGTTGTTGTATCCGGCTTGCAATACATGATCGGCGAATCAACCAGATCGTGATAATCAAAAACAGAAATTACATCTTTCGTATCACCGATCTTCAGATTATTTAATCCTGTTGAAGGATAAAATCCTTTTGGTTTATCAAATTCCAAAATAAAATTACGATCGGTCATGCCCTTAAAATAACCGAAGAAACAATGTGTATTAAAAACAAAATTCTTATTATCCTCAATATTACTTCCCGCAGGTTCAAAAACTATTTTCTCTTTGATCTTTGTATCCCAGGAATCTTCGACCTCGTAAGTGATCTTCGCTAATTGATTAGCCGGAGAAAATTTATAGGTATCGTCGCTAACTTTTGTAACAGTAATATTTGCACCATTTTTACCAAATGCTTTCAACCCGCTTACAAATCTTCCAAAATTATAAACCTCATAAGTACCGGGTACCATTGCAGGAAAATTAAATAACACTTCGTTATCGGTAAAATCTGGCGGAGTTAACTCAACAGTTAATTTATCATCCAATACTTTATTAAGGTTAATGTAATAGTGATAATCTTTATCGGCGAAACTATGGGAAGCTAAGCTGACTAAAAAACAAAAAACAAGGGTCTTCCTCATACAGGTTATTTGATAAGCAAGTTAAAGTTTTTCCAGCGATATTTTTGCCAAAAAATGATAAATGTAAGCAAAGCCATCACTGTCCAGGTCAAAAATTCAGTCCCGGGATTTTCGGTTGTTGTCACAAAAATAGCATCTGTTTTTAAAACTCCATTGGGAGATGTAACCAGCAGACTGGAAATTAAATTGTTAGCGCAGTGAATTCCCATTGGTAATTCTAATCCTTCATCCAATAACGCAATGGCGCCCAAAAAGAAACCAAATACACTGTAATAAGGTAGCATGGTCATCCATCCATAAGCTTTTGCCTCGGGATTAGTCATGTGTACTAATCCAAATAAAACAGATGTAATTATTAGGGGAAAAATCCCATTTTTAAAAACCTGTGATAAGCCTTGCACTAAATACCCTCTGAAAATAAGTTCTTCTGTACCGGTTTGGATAGGCATTAAAACAACGCAGACAATTACCAAAAAAGCAAAATTAAGAGGGTCGAACTGAATTTTTACATCTTCAGGTTTTAAAAAATAAGATACAACACACGAAATAATTAAAAATATTCCCCAAACCAAAAAAGCGAAGAAAAAACGGTTAAAACGCACTTTATCATAAGCAGTAATAACAGAAGTAAGTGTTTTTTTATGGACTCTTTTTATAACAATGAACAATCCTAAAAAAGTAAAAATAAACATGCCGAACAGCAATGCCAATAAAATATTTTTATTCATTCCTATTTTATCGGGATCAAATAAAATATTTGGATCAGTTTGTACATCCGACATAGTTATACCATTATTCATAGCTGCGGCCATTAACGGAAACACCATGAATACCTGGAATAAAAAATAACCGAACATGGCAGCGAAAATGCCCAAAACATACATCCACCAATGATTTAAACCATTTACAAAACCTGCGTTCAAAAATAAATTATTGAACGGGAGCTTGGTTTCTACAGGAGTTTCATTTGGTTCCATTGCGCTAATTTACCTTTTTATGATTAACAATAATCATTGTACAACAATAAAACTTACAGTATTTTTGCGCAATGAATCGTTTATTACTTTTTTTAATTGTGTTTTGTTGTTTTGCTTGCAAGGATGACAAACCAATATTAAAAGAACCAAATTCAGAGGAGCAATTAGGCGAATTATTGTTTTTCGACCCTATTTTATCCAGCGACAGCACTATTTCCTGCGCCTCT
>JANYCL010000492.1 GCA_025360355.1 Sphingobacteriaceae bacterium | reverse complement strand
TTGTACTGTAATTGCGAAAAGTAAGTTTACTTAAGATTAAGAAACTCTTCCGTTCTTGAATAAATAAGATCCATGTCCGAAAAATTAATACAATAAGGCGGGAGAATATAAAACACGTTACCCAACGGACGTAACAAGATCCCGTGTTTCATATAGAACTCAGTTATTTTTTCGGCTGCATTGTTTAAATAATGCGTGTGCTCGTCCGTATTTAATTCTATTGCTAAAATAGTTCCGGTTTGACGGATACTTTTTATTGCCTTATGTCCTCTTATTTTATTCAGGAAAGTAGAATTTTTTTTTGAAATACGATCAATATTATTCCAGGTTTCCTTTTTCTCCATCAGATCCATACTGGCCAGTGCAGCCGAACATGCTGTTGGATTTCCGGTATAACTATGTCCATGAAAAAAAGTTTTTGTTCTGTCCTCACTAACAAAAGCATCATAAATAAATTGCGCGCAACTTGTAACACCCAAAGGCATGTATCCTCCGGTTAATCCTTTCGATAAACAAATAATATCGGGCTTGTTTTCTAAATAATCGCTTGCAAAAAATTTACCGGTGCGACCAAAACCCGTCATCACTTCATCAGCAATTGTAATTACTTTATTTTGATTACAGATATTGATCAGTCGGTCTAAATATTTCGCTTCATACATTAACATTCCTGCGGCACCTTGCACCAATGGCTCAAAAATAAATCCGGCGACAGAATGATTGGTAAAAAGACTCAGCAATTCATTCTCTATTCTCTCAATATTTTCTTTATTAGGAAGTGGGACATGAACAACATCAAACAATAATTTTTCGAAAGCATTATTAAAAACATTCCGTTCACCAACACTCATGCTGCCAAATGTATCACCGTGATACGCATTTTCGAAAGCAATGAAAAGTGGCTTGCTTTCTCCTTTGTTTTCCCAAAATTGCAAAGTCATTTTTAAAGCGACTTCAACAGCAGTTGAACCATTATCTGAATAAAATATTTTATTTTGATTGGGTGGTAAATGTTTTAATAAACGTTCCGCTAATTCAACAGCAGGTTTATGCGTAAAGCCGCTGAACATTGTATGTTCAAATTTCAATAACTGTTCAGAAACTTTTTGTGAAATATATGGGTGTGAATGTCCGTGTAAATTTACCCACCAGCTGGAAATGGCGTCAATGTATTTATTGCCTTTATCATCGTAGTAATAAGAACCCTCTGCTTTTTCAATGCAAATATTCTCGTTTGCTAATTTTAAATGCGTGAAGGGATGCCAAACAAGATCTTTATCTTTTTTACCAATACTCATTACAATAAATGCACATTTACTTTAGAGGCTTGCTCACTCACAAATTTTTTATCGGGTTTGTCGGTTTGTGGGATCTCTGCTAAAACAGGAACCCGTTTGTAGTTTATAATTGCGTTTTTCACGCCTTCATCAAAATCTCCATTCAACACCAAACCATGCAATTTGAAATCATTCTTAAGTAAATAATCAATACACAACAAAGAATGATTTATACATCCTAAATATGAATTTACCACCAATACAACCGCCAAACCGTTTTGTTTTGCCATATCAATTACAAAATAGTTATCATTAATTGGCACAAGCGGTCCGCCCGCGCCTTCGATGCATATTTTATTTAAAGTTTGCGGCATCTTCAGATCATCCATTGTGATCTTGATGTTTTCTTTTTTAGAAGCAATACTGGGAGAAGCCGGTTCTTTTAAAAGAAAAGCTTCATCATGACAAACACTTTTACTGTTGGAGAGTAATTTTTTTACAATATCTTTATCCCTTCCCTCCGCGACTCCACACTGAATAGGTTTCCAGTAATCGGCTTGCAAGGCTTCGCATAAAATTGCTGATACGAGGGTTTTCCCAACGTTTGTTCCGATACCGCTTATAAAAAATCTATTCATTAATTAATTTTATTAGTTTATCAATCTCTTCTTTCGTGTTAAATGCATGCAAACAAATTCTTACTCTCTCTTCGCCTTCTTTCACTGTCGGACTTTTAATTCCCTTTACAAATAAATCACTTTTTTCGCATTTTTCCTCAATGCCGTTTATATTTTTATTTCCCGGATACAATTTACAATGTATTGCGCTGGTACTTTCTATAAAATTTTTTGTCAAAGAATTAAAATAAGTAATGTTTTCAGTTAATTTCTGTTGATGTTTTGATTCCTGTAAAAGTTCATACGCTGCCTTTATCCTAAATAAACTATGCTGTGGCAAAGCTGTGGTATAAATAAAAGAACGTGCAAAGTTCACAAGATAGTCTTTAAGTTCATGACTTCCTACAATTGCGGCGCCGTGACAACCCATTGCTTTTCCATAAGTATAAACACGGGCAAAACATTTATCCTCAATTCCCAACTCATTGCATAAACCGCGCCCGTTTTTACCAAATACACCAATGGCGTGAGCTTCATCAACTATAAGGAATATTTTTCTTCCATCACAAATATCTACTAATTCTTTTAGCTTAGCACAATCACCATCCATAGAGTAAACACTTTCTACAACAATAAAAATATTTTCAACTAAAGGGGCATTCCGTTCAATTAAACGTTTTAAATGTTCGATGTCGTTATGCCGTATTTTATAATGTTTAGCATAACCCATTCTTATTCCATCATGAATAGAAGCA
>JANYCL010000444.1 GCA_025360355.1 Sphingobacteriaceae bacterium | reverse complement strand
GTCGGTAGATAGTTTTGCAACAAGTAATGTAAATTTAGCAAGTGTAAATAAATTAATTAATGACACAAGAAAGATTCGTAGTTTTTACAATAGCGGTGCACCAAATTGCTCAGGTGTAAACATCGGCATAAAAGAAAATGGAATAACCAACGACCAATTACTTATTTACCCAAATCCTGCCAATTCTGTTTTAAACATAAGATCTGAAGAAGCAATGGGAAGATCTCAATTAAAAGTTACAGATATCTTAGGAAAAACCGTTTTAGAAAGTAAAAGCACAGATCTATACCAAACCTCTATAAATATTGAGCAACTAAATTCGGGGATCTACTTTTTAAATTTAAGAAGTGAAAAAGGCTTAATTGTGAAGAAATTTATAAAGGAGTAAATTAATTAACGTTTCTTTAAGCTAAAGGGGACTCTTTGAGTCCCCTTTATTTTTTACCTTTGACAAAACACAAATTGAGTTATGAAAAAGGTAGGAATATTTGGTTCAGGCATTGTCGCCAAGGTTTTAGCGACAGGTTTTATAAAACACGGATATGAAGTTATGTTAGGTACACGCGACGCTACTAAACTTGCAGATTGGCAAAAACAAAATCCTACAGGTAAAATTGGAAGTTTTGCAGATGCGGCTGTTTTTGGAAACACAATAGTTTTAGCCGTTAAAGGTTCTGTTGCGAAACAAGTTTTGGAATCAGTCGATGCAAATAATTTAAAAGGCAAAACAATTATTGACGCGACTAACCCAATTTCGGAAGCGCCGCCGGTAAATGGAGTCATGAATTTTTTTACTGATCTGAAAGGTTCTTTCATGGAACAATTACAAACTTCGTTTCCTGATGCAAACTTTGTAAAAGCATTTAACTCTGTTGGAAGCGCGTTCATGGTAAACCCCGATTTTGGCGGTGAAAAACCAACCATGTTCATTTGCGGGAATAACGATGCTGCAAAAGAAGAAGTAAAAGACATAATTACCAAATTTGGTTGGGAAACTGAAGACATGGGCAAAATGGAAGCCGCTCGTGTAATTGAACCACTTTGTATTTTATGGTGTATTCCGGGTTTTTTACGGAATAATTGGAGTCACGCTTTCAAACTTTTGAAAAAATAAGCCACTAATTACACGAATTTTCACTAATAGATTTAAAAATGAATTACGTTATACATAAAGCAGAAGACCGCGGTCATGCAAACCACGGATGGTTGAATGCAAATCACTCTTTTAGTTTTGCATCTTACTACGATCCTGAAAAAACACATTTCGGAATGTTAAGGGTTTTAAACGATGATACCGTTGCAGGTGGAAATGGTTTTGGTAAACATCCGCACGATAACATGGAAATTATTACCATTATGCGTAAAGGCGATCTACAGCATGAAGATAGCATGGGACATAAAGAAGTGATCCATGTTGGCGAAGTACAAGTTATGAGTGCGGGAAGCGGTATTTTACACAGCGAAATAAATGCAAACAAAGACGAAGAAGTACAATTATTTCAGATCTGGGTTTTCCCAAACAAACAAAATGTTGAGCCACGTTACGATAAAATAAAGTTAGACGAATCAAAACTTAAAAATAAATTTTACCAGATCATTTCGCCTAACCAAGGAGAAGAAGGTTCGTGGATCTATCAAGATGCCTGGTTCAATATGGGGAAGTTTGAAAAAGGAACATCTGTAGATTATTCTGTAAAGAAAAAAAATAATGGTGTTTACGCATTTGTAATAAACGGAACTGCAACTGTTGATGGTCACGAGTTAAACAAACGCGATGCTCTTGGAATTTGGAACATTGAAAAATTAAATATTACTTCACAATCTCCCGATATGGAGATTTTATTAATGGATATACCAATGGTATAATTTAAAATTATGAGTATAAAAATTGCAGAAACAAAACATAAGGTCATTGACCTAATTAAAAACCGCTGGAGTGCACGTTCGTTTTCGGATAAAACAATTTCCGAAACAGACTTGCACACTTTGTTTGAAGCGGCTTCTTGGGCTTTTAGTGCTAATAATGCACAGCCATGGGAATACGTATATGCGCACAGAGAAGATTCTGAAGCATTTCAAAAACTACACAGCTGTTTAATGGGAGGAAATCAACCTTGGACAAAAAACGCGGCTGTTTTAATTGCTGTTTTAGCGCATAAAAAATTAGAGAATGGTCACGAAAATAAAGCCGCAAAGCATGATGTTGGAGCGGCGAATGCCACATTAATGTTGCAGGCAACCAATATGAATATTTTCGGACATGTAATGGGAGGTTTTGATCCTGCAAAAACAATTGAAACATTAAATGTTGATACGGAAATTTTTGAGCCGGTTGTTTTTATGGCACTCGGTTACCTTGATGCTCCTGAAAAACTTGAAGAACCTTTTAAAACCCGCGAACTTACTCCGCGTGCAAGGAAACCTTTGAATGATTTTGTAAAACGACTTCAATAGAATTTTTGCGATGATAGATTCAAAGAAATATGATACCGGAGAAATAACCATACATTGGAAACCTTCTGTTTGCATACATTCCACAATATGTTGGAAAAATTTACCTCATGTTTTTAATCCACGCGAAAAACCCTGGATCAAACACACAGCGGCAGATACAAAAGAAATAACCGGTCAAATTGATAAATGTCCGTCAGGAGCTTTAAGTTACACTTACAATAATAAAACAAAAACAATCATGGAAAATCAAAACAAAATTGAAATTGCAGCCAACGGGCCGATTTTAGTACACGGAACAATCGAAATTAAAAATAGCGATGGTAAAGTTGAAGTAAAAGAAAATATGACGGCACTTTGTCGTTGTGGCGCTTCAGCCAACAAACCTTATTGCGATGGCGCTCATCGTAAGATTGACTTCAAAGGATAAGAAATACAGCTTTAATTAACCCTGGACTCAGGTCCGGGGTTTTTTATGCCCAACAAAAATTTCTACTCAAGTTCAAAAATAATTTCTAAAACATTTTTCATTGGTAAAACAGAGCAAATTTCTGCTTTCCAAGATCGTTTTGCGGACTTAACTTAAAAATAAATTTGGAGATATAAAAAATAATGTTGCATATTTGCAATTATTAATTAAAATTTAAAACACAAAGAGCAAAAACAAAAAATGAAAACACTTAATTTCATTCTATGCTCATCTGTCTTCGGCAGAAAAATTAGCTCCTTGAGCAAGAGTGTGTTTTTTTCAACAGCTAACCTGTTGTTCGTTTTACCCGTACGCCCCATTTTCATTATCCGACGTTGATTAAGGCCCGTCCTTAATTAAAAATTAATTCTGCAAGTCTGCGGGATTAGTCTTCATTTATTTATTATTCTCAAAAAACAGTTTGACTATGCAACATTTTGTTGTGCAGGTGGCAAATATGCTACACTTGTATTACGCAGATACGATCTGCAACGAAATGGAGTCGTCAGCAAAAGCAAGGGGAACCGGCATTGCTAAACGAACTCCAGAATATATCCGGCAAAAAATGCTGGAAGGAAAAGCAGTTATTGCCTCCACTAAAGAGGGCGACTGGGCTGGCTTTTGTTATATCGAAACCTGGAGTCACGGAAATTATGTGGCGAACTCGGGGTTAATTGTCGCACCGCAATTCAGAAAAAGTGGATTGGCGACCGATATTAAAAAGAAAGTTTTTGAATTATCGAAAACCAATTATCCCAATGCCAAAATTTTCGGACTGACGACAGGTCTGGCAGTAATGAAAATAAATTCTGATCTGGGTTATGAACCTGTTACCTATTCGGAGTTAACGCAGGATGAAGCTTTTTGGAAAGGTTGTCAGAGTTGCGTGAATTTCGAAATTCTTAAAAGCAAGGATCGAAAAAACTGTTTGTGTACTGCCATGCTTTACGATCCTGCGGAAAAAAATAAACCAAAATGGTTTGATTTCGTGAGTAAACAAAAAGTAATGGAGCGTTTACTGAGAATAAAACAAAACACTTTCTTAAAAAAATTAATAATTAAACCCGTAGGATACATTCTTGCGAATAACAATTCAATAAATGAACCCTTAAGGAATGCATCCAACGGGTTAAAAAAAGAAGAAATACTAAACACATTTTTATGAAAAACAACAATGTAATATTAGCATTCAGCGGCGGATTAGATACTACCTATTGCGCCCTTTATTTAAAGAAGGAATTAAAATTAAATGTTCATGCCGTAACTGTTGATACAGGCGGCTTTACTGAAGAGGAAAAACAAAAATTAGAACAGCACGCTGAGAATTTAGGGGTTACTTCTTTCAAAATAATAAATGCAAAACAGGTTTATTATAATAAGATCATAAAGTATTTAGTTTTTGGAAATATTTTGAAGAATAACACTTATCCTTTATCCGTTAGCGCCGAAAGGATCATTCAAGCCTTGGCCATTGCAGATCATGCAAAATTATTGGGAGCAGATGCAATTGCGCACGGAAGTACAGGAGCAGGAAATGATCAGGTGAGATTTGATATGGCTTTCCAGATCTTAATCCGTGAAGTAAAAATAATAACTCCGATAAGAGATCTGAAATTATCGCGGCAAGCTGAGATAGAATATTTGAAAAGCAATGGTGTTGAAATGAATTTTGAAAAAGCTTTATACAGCGTTAACAAAGGTATTTGGGGAAATTCTGTCGGCGGTAAAGAAACTTTAACGTCTCACTTGTCATTGCCTGAAAA
>JANYCL010000415.1 GCA_025360355.1 Sphingobacteriaceae bacterium | reverse complement strand
GCGTTATAAGGGAAAATCTATAATTCATCCGTTGATATTTAACATAATTTGAATTCAAACAATAACTAAGTATATTAGCATATGGTTAAATCCAGAATCCTTATATTCTTTTTAATTATACTGGTTTCCAGAATTAGTAGTCAAACAACTACAGCGATTACACAAGTTTCTGCGGATGAATCGCAACGGGAAATTTTGCTGAGTTCAGATAAAATTAATTTATCTCAAAATAATTTGGCTTGTACGGTAACTGCAACTAACGATAATTTTGCTAACGCTCAAACATTAATTGTAAATGGCGGGACTGTTTCAGGCACTACTTGTGGCTCACTTGAACCTGGAGAAACTCAAGGCTGTAATAACGGAACCGAATCTGTGTGGTATAAATTTACAGCGACACTTGCTTCGCAGTTTGTTCAAATAACGCAAACAAGTGGCGGGTGCTATTATGGTAGTGCAGTTTACTCAATAACTGCTTTACCGACTTCAACTTGTAATAATACCGATCTCATAAGTTGTCAAGCATTGAATACAGGACCTATAACTCAGCTTTACCAATTAACCAGTTTAAGTATTGGAACAACATATTATATTCAAATCATTTATGTTTCCGGAGGATCATGAGGCTCAAATGCAACATTCAATATTGGAGTTACGACTGCAAATCCTGGCGCTTTTATTACAAATCCTCCTCCAATAAATTCTTGTTCGAATCCGCAACCATCGTGCTTTTTTCCCTCACCACCAAGTATAAATACTGTGACATCCACATGTGCAGCTTACCCTTTATCTACAAGTGGATATTCGGCCAATTCGGTTATGACGATTTTTCAAACATTTACTAATAGTCCTACATCATCAAATATTTCCATTGCCGGACTTTTTACGTCAAATTGTTCAGGAGGGAATGTTGTATGGCTAAAATGGTGGTTATACGATTGCTCTTGTAACTTTGTTTCATGTGGTGATATAACTTCTTTAAATGTTGGAGGCTTAACTTGTGGTGGATGTTACAATATCAAGTACCAATTTGAATTGGCTAATTGTAGTACATTCACTAATTTTTATCCTTACCAAAATGTGCCTTTTACCCCAGTAATTTGTACTGGCCTCCCTAATATGTTAGATCTTGAGGAAAATGCAATTGTAATTAAAAACACATCGGAAGGGAAAGTATTTCTCAGTTTTGACTTAAAATCAAATTTTGAGTTTGACTTAAGTCTTTATGATGTTTTGGGAAGAAAAGTAAAATCAGAAAATCTTTTTATTGAAGAAGGGCAAAGCAATAGAGAAATAGAAACTTCCTCTTTAAAAGAATCCTACTACATGTTAATTATTAAGGACACTAAAAGCAACTTTCAAAAAACACAGAAGGTTCGCATTTCAAATAATTAATCTTACTTCTTCTTAGCCTTTTGCATCGGGTTTTCGCCTGTGCTTTGTCCGCGAATGTTTGCTTTGGTTTTAAATGCTTCGAACTTTGTTGGTTCAGGTATCATTTTCCAAGCATTATTTTTCTCGTCGATATCACAGGTTTCTCTATAAGGATCTAAAAGAATTGAAGTCACTTTTTTATTTTTCATAAATGTTTTCGTCACTTCTTTTTCATTAAAGCGCCAGATATAAGCGTGAATTCTATCGATCTCACTACTTCCATCAGCATAATTCCATTGAATGATAATTGGCATTACAGAGCCCCCTTTATTGCTGAATTTTAATTCGTAAGTATATTTATCTTTTATTTTATTCACAGCGCTGTCGGTCATGAATTCAAAATTCTCGTAACGGTTTTTCACTTCTTTAGTTACCGTTGCATCGGGTTTGTAATAATAATAAAAATCACGTAAAGTAGTATCAACATCTACTAAAAATTTCATTCCTGATTCTTTGTTGCGAATTTTACTGATATGTTCAAATGGTTTTGACGGCGCACGACTTCTTACTGTATCCATTTTCACCGGTAAAGTTTTTCCATTCTCAAAAGTGTAAGCTTTTACAGAATCTAAAGCGATATCAACCGGCGTAATATCATAAAACCATTCTCTCCAGAACCAATCCAGATCAACTGCTGATGCATCTTCCATACTTCTGAAAAAATCGGCAGGAGTTGGATGTTTAAATGCCCAGCGAGTACAATATGTTTTAAAAGCAAAATCAAATAATTCGCGACCCATTACAGTTTCGCGTAAAATATTTAACGCAGTTGCAGGTTTACCATAAGCATTCGGACCAAAACCAATAATATTTTCGCTGTTGGTCATGATGGGCTCCAATTGATCCTTTGGTAAGCGCATGTAGTCTGTCATTTTATAAGCAGGACCGCGTTGTGACGGGAAATTATTATCAAATTCCTGTTCTGTTAAAAATTGCACAAATGTATTCAGGCCTTCATCTAACCAACTCCATTGGCGTTCATCGCTGTTAATTATCATCGGGAAAAAGTTATGTCCAACCTCATGAATAATTACCAAAAGCATTCCGTTTTTACTTCCTTCGGTGTATGTACCATCTTTTTCGGCGCGACCGAAATTAAAACAGATCATCGGATATTCCATTCCGTTGGCTGCTTCAATACTTTGTGCAACAGGATAAGGATAATCAATTGTGAATTTTGAATATGTTTTAATAGTGTGTGCAACAGTTTTTGTAGAATATTTACGGTACAAAGGATAAGCTTCCTTACCATAAAAACTCATGCACATTGTTTTGTGTTTACCAACAAAAGCAGGCAATGCATCCCAAACAAATTTACGTGATGTTCCCCAAGCGAAATCGCGTACGCTATCCGCTTTGAAGATCCAGGTTTTTGTTGCAGTTGATTTATTTTTTTCTGCAGCGACTGCTTCTTCTAAAGTTACAACTTCAGTAACTTCTTTTGCCGTTTGTGCTTTTTGCCAGCGTGCTAATTGCGCAGGAGATAAAACCTGAGCTGCGTTTTGAATCTCACCTGTTGAACATACAACATGATCGGCAGGAACAGTCATCTTCACTTTATAATTTCCAAATACTAAAGCAAATTCTCCACGCCCTGTAAATTGTTTATGCTGCCAACCTTGAAAATCGCTATACACACACATACGCGGGTACCATTGTGTCATAGTAAACAAATGATTCCCGTCTTCAGGAAAATACTCATAACCGCCGCGTCCGCCTGTTTCCATACGGTTGCTTAATTTATACTTCCATTTCACTCTGAATTTTACTTTACTTCCCGGATTTAATGTTTTAGGAAGATCGATACGCATCATGGTTGTATTGATGGTGTATTTTAAAGACTTTCCTGTTTCATCACTTACTTCTAAAATTTTATCTCCCAATCCTAATTCGGTAAGAATTTCCTTTTGCATTAATCCTTTTAATTCATTTTGTGTTACAGGCGCATCAATTTTATTTTCATTAAAATAATTCGCATCGTTTTTTTCGTCGTGTTGGTTCTCATCCAATTGCAACCATAAATAATCTAATTTGTCAGGAGAATTATTTGTGTAGGTAACAGATTCTGATCCTATGCATGTCAGATTTTTTTCATCCAGTGTTACATCAATGTCGTAATCTGCTCTTTGTTGCCAGTATTTATTTCCGGGAGCCCCTGAGGCGGTACGGTATTCGTTCGGACTTTGCAAAATGGTTCCTAATTGCTCGAACTTGTTACCATGATTTGAAGTCGGATTATTTTGAATATTTTGCGCTGATAGAGTTAACGACAAAATAAATCCTAAAATTAAAAAGAGATTTTTCATTGATGAAAGATATTTAATATTCGTGAGTAACATAAAATAAGAGCGGCGACTAAAATAATACTAATAATACCGGTTTTAAAGGGTCTTTCGATGGTTTTAGCGTATTTGCCTATGAGTAGTAATACAATCACCACAAAAATTACCACTACAATTTGTCCAACCTCTAAACCAATATTAAACATCAATAAAGGAACAAAAATACTTTCATTGTTGCCTAACATGGCTTTTAAAAGATAAGAAAAACCCAAGCCGTGTATTAACCCAAAGCAACAAATTATTAGGTAAATTACCCTCCCCCCTTTTGCGGTATTTTTAGAGGCAAATAAGAGATAAATAGCAGTGAAAATGATGGTTAAGATTATGAGAAATTCGGTGTATTGCTGCGGCAATTTTATAACATCTGTAACGCTAAGCGCTAAGGTTAACGAATGTCCAACAGTAAAAGCTGTGATCAGTAATAATAATTTTTTCCAGTCATTTATAGGGTAAGCAAACACTAAAAGGCAGACAAACATCATGTGATCGTAACCATTCAGGTCAAGAATGTGTTCAATTCCTGTAACAAACCATATTTGCCAATCGTTCATTTCAAATGTAGATAATTTGTTTTTTTAGAGGTCATTTGGAATAGTCATGTTACCATAATTTGTAATGGTTTTAGGAAACATGACTATTTGTGTAAATTTACATATATTTATTGATGCTGTTTTTCAAAAACATAATTTTAATTTCTCTTTTTCTGTTTGCAGGAAAGCCACACCCTTTTTATTTGAGCGTTACTGATATTAAGTATAACGATAAGAATAAATCGCTGGAGATCGCTTGTAAAATGTTTACGAGTGATCTGGAAGATGCCCTTAAGAAAACAACGAATAAAAGCGTTGACATCCTAAATCCAAAAAACAAACCCGAAGTTGAAAAAATTCTATTCGAATATATTACAAAACGGTTAAGCGTAAATCTTAACGGAAAACTAAAAACTTTAAAATTCATTGGTTACGAAAAAGAAGATGAAGTTATCTGGACCTACATGGAAATTGAAAAATGCGAGAAACCAAAACAATTAATTATTCAGAATAGTTTACTTTACGATCAAATAAAAGAACAAATTAATTTAGTGCAAATAGAAATTGGTGATTTCAAAAAAAGCTCGAAGGTTACGAATCCCGAAAAAGAAATGAAGTTTGAAATAATTAACTGATCCTTACACCGATCACAAGAATGTCATCCACCTGCTCTAAATTACCTTTCCATTTATCAATTTCTGTTTCCAGAATTTGTTTTTGAAGCGTGAAATCTTTTTTATGATTAGTCAAGAGAACATTCTCAAATTGCTTATACATGTATTTTTTACCTTCTCCTCCGCCAGGTCCGCCAAACTGATCGGCGTAACCATCTGTAAACGTATAAATGCAATCGCCTTTATTTAATTGAAACTCGTGAAATGTAAATGGTTTTGATTTAAAAAATAATCCGCAAGGCTGCTTGTCGGCTTTTAATTCTATGATCTCGTTATCTCTTAATACAAAAAAAGAATTGTTGGCAGCTGCATAAGTAAGTATATTTGTTTTTTTGTCTACACAGCATAAAGTAATATCCATGCCGTCCTGACTATTTTCAACACTTGTTTTTGAAGAATTAATTATTTTTTCACGCAGGGTATTTAAAGCTTCATCGGGTTTTTTAATTTTTAGAATTAAGAAGATCTCCTCGAGAAACGATAATCCTAACATGGTAACAAAACCACCGGGTACACCATGACCTGTACAATCCGCAGTTGCATAATAAACTTTATTGTCGATCTCGGTTATCCAATAAAAATCGCCGCTTACAATATCGCGGGGTTTGAACAAAACAAAACTTTCAATAAACGATTTTTTAAATTCATCTTCTGCAGGAATTACCGCTTTTTGAATCCGGCTGGCATAATTTAAACTATCGGTGATCTCGCGATTTTTTTTCTGAATGATGTTCCGTTCTTCTTCAATAATATTTCTAGATTGTTCCAAAGCTAGCCTGTTCCTTATTTCACTTCTCGTAAGATTATACCTTGTACGAATCAGAAAAATACAAAATATGGCAACTGTAAGAATTAATAATCCGCCATTAATTAAAAATTCATCTACTGTTAAAGGAGAATTAATTTTATAGAAAATAATATTACTTACTACAGTGGCAACAAGAAGCGCAACTGAAAACCACCAATTCCACAAAATAAGCATACCAACACCAATGAATAAAGCCATGTAAGCGAAGGTGTGCTTTTGCAAATGTGCAAGGTCCATTACGCTCCACATATATGCGTTTTGAATAGTGAGTCCTAACACTAAAACAAACACAATGGTGTAAATACTAAAGCCTGTTAGTTTTTTAGTAAAGAGTAATAGAATTGTGATGGATGAAGTTACGGCACGGAAAATTAAAAAAGGAACCCAATAAGCCGGTAAAACAAAATAATCGCCAACAAACCAAACAAGGTTTAATACTATACCAACCCAGGCTGCAATGATGTGGAATTTTTCCGTTGATCGGTAAAACTCTTTTTCTACAACTTCGTCGGGTATGCTTATTATTTCGCTCATGCTAAATTGCTATATGCAATATATACATTTTAAAGCTAAGCAAAAAACTAATCTTAATTAGATACAGGAGCTTCTTTTTTTACGGCTTTTAGGTTCAGTAAATTCATGGGATTTGTTGTTAAACCCTTAATATTATGACTCACCAATCGAAGAACCTGCGCGTAATACAATGGAATAATAGGTGCATCATCAATTAACATATTATCCATTTGTTGATATAAACCAATTTTTACACTATCGCTTTTTTCGTGCAGTGCCTTTTCGAACAAAACATCAAAGTCGGTGTTTTTGTAATGTGTATAGTTAAATCCGGCAGGTGAAAAGTTTTTACTGTAATACATGCTCATGAAATCTTCCTCATCTGCATAATCTGCAAACCATGATTTTCTAAACATTGTATATTCACATGCCGCAACAGCTTGACGTAACACAGAAGGTTTATCTACACTGATCTTTAATTTAATATGATTTTCGGCCAATTGAGATTGGATAAATTCTACTTGCTCTTTATAATTATCAACGGTATGCAAAGTAATTTCAGGCATTCCTTTTCCATCAGGAAAACCTGCTTCCATTAATAATTGGCGCACTTTATCAGGATTGTATGAATAGCCTTTTACTTTTTCAGGATCATAAGCTTTTAAGCCGGGCGGGATAAAACCTGCTGTTGCGGGAGTTCCTGTATTATTCATTAAGAATTTGATCATCTTTTCGCGATCGAACGCATAATTAATTGCTTGCCTTACTGCTTTTATTTTAAGAGGTGAGTTTTTAACGGATGTAATATTTTCATCAATTAAAATACCAATGTAATCTGTTTTCAAAAAAGTTTGTTTCTGTAAATAGAATTTTTTAGTGTATGTTGTATTTAAGTTTCCGTGTTTATCCAATACCTCATTTATATTAAAAGCGTCGGCACCACTCACCATATCAAACTTTCCGCTTAGTAATTCCATAAATCCGGTTTCTTTATCTTTTGCAAACGAAACAGAGACAGCATCCAAATAAGGAAGTTGCTTGCCTTGTTCGTCCTTTTCAAAATAATTATCATTCTTTACCATAATTAATTTAGTTCCTTCTTCCCACATCTTAAACATAAACGGACCTGTACCAACCGGGTTTCTTCTAAAATCCTGTTTGTACATATCAACGGCTTCATACGGCAATACGGAAAAATATTTCATGGTTAGAATATTTAAAAAAGCACTGAAAGGTTCTTTTAAATGAATTTCAAAAACCGAATCGTTTACTGCAACAAAGCCATTATAACTCGTTTTTTCACTGCGGTCAACATTGTCAAGTAAAGACATCGCACTACTAACGCGACTATCATACAAACGGTTAAATGAGAAAACAAAATCTTTCGCAATTACTTTTCTTCCTTTCCCTCCTTCAAATGCAGCATTGTCGTGAAAATAAACATTAGTACGAAGTAAAAAAGTATAAACTAATCCATCTTCGCTCATTTTAAATGTATGTGCGATGCAAGGAATAACATTTAGGTTATCATCCGTTTGAACTAAGCCATTAAACAATTGATTAACCGCTTGGATATTTTCGAAATTACTGGATGCAGCAGGATCCAGTGATGTGATGCCTGCCATTTCATTATAATTAAAAACTGTCTTCGAATTTTCTTCGGTATGTTTACCGCCGCATGAACCGGCTAAAACCGACCAAGCTGCAATTAATATTAAGTAATTACGCATATTACAAATATTACAAATAGCATTGATGATTTAGGGACAGACCTATTAGTTTTATGCACACAAGAATGTGAAAAGCGGAAAAGGGTTAATTACCCTGGATCATGAGGTATTTATTGGTGTTTGCCGGGTCAACTTTCATTAACAATTCAACGGCTTTACCTTTTTCTTCGGGAGTGCCCTGAGAGAATATCTTAACGATCTCGGTTTGTTTGGCGTTAAAGAATATTTGCATATTAAAAGAAGCCGGACGGTTTTGATAAACAGGAACCAGAAGCTCAAGTGCTTTAAGAACATTAGCTCTGCCTTCAGTTGGCTTCTCCCACATGATATCTAAGCCCTCGCGGTGATATTTATACAAACAATTACGGATACCCGCGAACACAGGTTGTAATTGATTTTCTATGAGCCAATAACGATTCTTATTTCCTTCGTTCGACTTCCATCCTTTTTCGGAAGTTGTTTGCGCGTTTTGTACAACTGCCTGTGCTTTTGTCCAATATGGTGTGCCACCTAAAGGCGAAAAACTATCATAATCTAAAGCTAAAACTACATATGCGTAATATGCCAACACTGAAGTTAAGTTATTTTGAAAATTATTATCGTTAAACTCCAATTGCGTAAATTGATTGTATTTGAATTGAAAATTCTCGTCATTATAATTAAAAAGTGGTGTAGGATAGGCTGCTTTAT
Source organism: Sphingobacteriaceae bacterium (assembly GCA_025360355.1). GTDB lineage: Bacteria > Bacteroidota > Bacteroidia > B-17B0 > Aurantibacillaceae > JAHEYG01. The sequence continues at coordinate 4,373 of JANYCL010000415.1, read as the reverse complement.
AAGTTGGCCTGTTACTTGTAATTTGTAAAGTGGCTAAAAATTCATCGCTGCCTAATGATTGTGAAATGGTTATTAGAATATTACAATCGATGCGCTCTTGCGCGACATAAACATCATTGGTCCATTTACGGTTATTCATGAACTCCATCACCACAGTTTTCATCTGATCAAAAATCTGTTTTTGTACTGAACCCTGAATTTGCTGCGTATTAATATTTACCTGACAATTTAATTCTTGTCCAAATGAAATTTGGGTCAAAAAAACTGAAGCAATAATTATAATGATACGTCTGATCATTTTATTTTTTTTCCGCGTAATTTTTAATGGCTTCTACAATATCCTTTGCAATTTCTGCCTTAGACTTAAACTCAAAATTAAGCAAATTATTGTGTTTATCAATAATGCAAATGGTGTTAAAATCACTGCCAAAAGCTGGATTCTTTTCGGAGGTTGTATTTGCGATTATCAGATCGAGATTTTTGTTCTTTAATTTTTCTTTGGCGTGTTCGATCGCGTTTTCTGTTTCAAGTGCAAAACCAATTAAAATTTGTTTCTTTTTCGCTTTTCCTAAACTTGCTAAAATATCTTTTGTTTTGGTAAGCTCAATATTCATTTCACCTTCCGATTTTTTTATTTTACTTGCGCTTTTTTCTTTTGGGGAATAATCAGCAACAGCCGCAGATAAAACGGCAATATCGGATGTTTCAAAAACTTCGGTACAGACTTTAAACATTTCTTCAGCCGACTCCACACTAATTATTTTTACTGAAGAATTTTTTGGTTTAAAAACTGAAGGACCTAAAATTAAAGTAACCTCAGCTCCCTGATCACAAAATTCATCTGCTAACGCCACTCCTGTTTTACCTGAACTGCGGTTCCCAATAAAACGAACGGGATCAATAGCTTCGTATGTTGGTCCGGCGTTTATCAAAACTTTTTTTTGTGAGAAAGGTGAACTCCCGGCTAAATATTTTTCGATGTATGAAATTATGTTTTCAGGTTCCGCCATTCGTCCTTCGCCGGTTAGTCCGCTTGCTAATTCACCGCTTTCTGCAGGAATGATTTTATTTCCGAATCCCTCTAAAGTTTTGAGATTAGCTTTAGTTGTTGGATGCTGATACATATCGAGATCCATTGCAGGAGCAATAAATACTTTTGAGCGTGCAGATAAATAACAGGCTGTAACAATATTATCACACACCCCTGTTGTAAATTTTGCAAGCGTGTTAGCTGTTGCAGGAGCAATTAAAAACAGATCGGCCCATTCGGCTAAATGAACATGGTTGTTCCATTCATGAGTCGGTTTTTCAAAGAACTCACTTACTACCGGATTTTTACTCAGAACAGATAAAGTTTCAGGCGTTACAAATTGTGTAGCTGAAGGAGTCATCACCACTTTCACTTCCGCTCCTTTTTTTACAAATAACCTGACTAAGTGCGCGCATTTGTATGCTGCAATTCCGCCGGTAATGCCAAGTAATATTTTTTTGTTGTGAAGCATGATACCTGTATCAGACTATATTTGAAATATTATGTACACTTTGATCACTGATTATTTTTAATTTTTTAATCCTTATTTTGTCGATACAGGTCAGGAAAAACAAAAGGCAGTGAGCTAACGCAAACTGCCTTTATTATTAATGATTAATGTTTTTTTATTCAACGGTTTTAAGCGGATTGCGATAGTAAATTTTTTCTTCCAAAAATTCCTGAACTGCGATTAAGCTTGGTTTCGGTAATTTTTCGTAGAATTTAGAAATTTCTATTTGCTCGCGGTTTTCAAAAATTTCTTCAAGATTATCTGAATGACTCGAAAACTCTTGCAATTTAGCTGATAATTCTTCTTTCATTTCAGTGCTAATTTGATTAGCTCTTTTGCTCATAATAGAAACAGCTTCGTATATATTGCCTGTTACATTATCAAATCTTCTGATATCACGTGTAACTGTGCTTAATTCTGCATTCGTTTTTTTAAAATCCATTTTTTTCCTTTTTAAGTATATTTTCTTTTTCCTGTAAACAGCTGGAATACACCCCTTCTGCCTTACCCAAATATTCACTTTTGGGGTACAAATCTACGAATTTTAAGTAACTTTCAATAGCCTTATCCAATCTTTCCTTCTTTTTGCCGGGTACGCTTTTTATAGCTAATAAATAATGGGAGTCTATCATTATAAAATAAACTTCATCAACATACCTTGAATCGGGAAATTCTTTTAGAAAATTCTGACAAGCACTTATAGCAGCCTTATAATCGTTAAAATAATCGGCAAGTTTAAAGTATTGTTTTAATTGGTCATAGTCCTTATTCTCAAGCTTATACCTTAGCTTATCCATGATTGTATTGCAGGTATCGATACGGCTGCTCTCAGGGTATTCGTCAACAAAAGACTGCAACTCTTTTATAGCGCTTTTTGTATCGGTTTGATCGAGGGTATAATGGGGTGAACTCAGATAATAGCAATAAGCATTCATAAAATAACACTCCTCGGTATGTTTACTATTTGGGAATTGCCTCGCGAAATTTTTGAAATGGTATTGGGACAAGGAATAATCGCCCTGGTAATAATTACAATAGGTGAAGTTATAATATACCTCTTCTGCTTTTTCGCTGCCTTTAAAAACGGGTAGCAACTCTGTGTATAGTTGAATAGCTTTAACGTAATTACCTTTCTGATAATACTCATCAGCACGTTTAAGTTTTAAGTCGTAATCGGAACTTTTTAATAATTTATTGTACCGATCACAAGAAAAAAATAAGGTGGATAGAATTAGAAGTGCAAAGCTGTATTTTAAGGTGGTTTTCAAATGCAAAGCAAAAGTAGGCATTTGTGACTGACTAAAAAAAGAAAATGCCCTTCCATTTTACATGGAAGGGCATTTTCAATTATAAAAAAACTTAAAATATTAGTTAAGGATCAACTTAACGATCTTAGTTTTTTCGTTAACAGAATTTATTTTAACGAAATAGCTTCCGTTGTTTAAAGTGCTTAGATCAGCTGTAAAATTACCTGCATTTGCAGTTGCTTTATAAACTGATTGACCAAGCATGTTAACTACTTCAATTGTGCTTTCAGAAGGTAAGTTAGCAACATATACTAAGCCCGTTGAAGGGTTAGGATATACATTAACAGCTTCAACACCTGATAACAATTGAATACCTGCACATGTAGAAACAGTTTTAGCAAAAGTAGTTGCATCTTGTAAATGAGTTCCTGAATCTGCCATTCTCTGATACTTTGCTGTTAAAGTTCCTGTAAATGTACCTGCACCAGTGTAGGTATGATTAAGGTTTGGATTACTTGTTGGAGTATAGAAGTTACCTGTAGCATCTCCAAAATTCCAAGTATAAACTGAGTCAGGAGTAATTGTAACAGTATTACTGAATGGTTTCCAAACACGATAGAACTCATTTAAGTTGTACTGACGGTGAGCTAAAGGAAAATTAGATGTATTGTTAAACGCATAAGATGTGTTAGTACAAAGTGTAGTAACAGGAGAGTTTTGGCCAGCTGAAGATGAAAAAGCAACGCGGGCAGAAACTTGGTATTCGTAATCAGTACCAGGACCAAATAAACCGGTTGTAGTCATAAATGTTGCGCCATATTTAAGCAAACCATAACCTTCTCCGTATTTCATAGAAGCTGTAGCAGTTGCAGTTGGAGTGTTAGCATTGTTCATCCACATTTTAGCTGAATCACCAACTACTGTAGGAATACATTGGTAAAGAACCGCGAAATCACCAGATACGAATTTAGGTGCTGTGAAATTACCTCCGTAAAAGTTACCAAGGGTTGAAGAAACTACTGCAGAAACTGAATCTAATGCTGCTCCTGAAGGTAACCCTGCAGTCACATTATATAAATACATACGTACAGTAACACTTGCACTTGGAGAAGAAGGATTTCTTGAAGCAAGACACTCTAAACCTGTAATTGATAAGTTAGGATTAGTATTGTTAAAACGAGATCCCATTTTAGTAATGGTGTAAGAGTTTGGCGACATAAATGTGTAAAAACCAGTACTTGGGGGGTTTCTGTAAAAATGTTTGTTAAAGAAATACCATAAAGTATCTCCTGTTGTAAGAACAGATGATTTAGCATTGTTCGTGTTTGCGTTAGGTGTTTCAATAACAGCCTGTTTTTTTACAGGACCTGCAGGTTGAGCCACAAAACTGTTCTGTGCATTTACTACGCTGAAAATTGCGCAAAAAGAAGCAATCGAAAGTAATTTTTTTATCATGATTTTATTTTTTTAAGTTATATGGCAAAGATACGAAATAAAATTCCTCAATACTTGCATAATTATTGTATTCTTATAAATTAACATTTAGTGGGTAAAAACTAATTTATTTAGTAAGGTTTTGATGTGA